>JBFJON010000113.1:0-5741 GCA_041617575.1 Nitrospirales bacterium
GACACGCAGCACATCGATGAAACTGGCGGTCATCTCCTCGATTACCTGGTTCGCCTTTTGCAGCATGGCTTCGCTGATCGCGCCGCCGCCCGATACCTTCAGGCGGATGGCATGCGGCACGTTGATCACTTCGACTCGTCCATCGTAAAAAATATGGTCTAAATGCAGAACGGGGAAAAGTCCTGGATAGGTACGACGGCGCTTCAGAAAGGCCCGTAGGTCCAGGCTCTTCAACACTCGGGTCAGTTCGATTGTCGCAAATCCACGCCCCCACTCATTGAAATCGCCGAGGACCACCTTTGGCCCATGGATGCCGTCATGGGCGATGAAGTTGCCCAACCGTTTAGCCTGATATTGCCGTTCTCTAAGTCCTACTCCGAGGTGGACATTGTAAATGTGCACGGTGTGCTGTCCCAGTTGAATGTCAACACGTTGGCACCCTCGGGGTGTCCGCGTCTTCCACGTCAGATCGTATTGCGTATGGTAATCAATCGGGAACCGACTCATTACGACGTTGCCGTACAAGCGGCCACGCACCAATCGCGTGGACCCCATGATCCATCCCATCCCAAGGGCCGCGCCGAGTTCCTGATCATGGCCGTGGCCCTTTGGACCGGCTCCGAGGACTTCTTGCAGGGCGATCACGTCGGCTTGGAGTGGGCGTAACACCTCAGCTATACGCCTGGGCAAGACACGTCGGTCGAGCCCCCGGCACCGATGCACGTTGTAGGTGGCGATCCGAAAGTTCACCGACTCTCTTTTCCTGTTCTGGTCAGCTATTCTGGAAGTCATCCGTTCTCAACAGCTTTTCGATGAATTGGTCATTGTAGCCCATTTACCTCCACGATCGTTGCAGATTGTACGCATGACAGCTCCTCAGGCCAGGCTGCCCGGTATTTCAGGTGGATTTCCTCATTTTCACGAACAGGGCCCAAGTTCCCTAAAGAAAGAAGAAATTTACGAGGTAGAATTTACGCCGTTTGGCAGTTTTAAGAAATGAATAGACTTCAATATGGGCCAAGAAAAAAGTTTCTGATAATTTTCCCCTCTCAAGACTATTCCTCTTGTATTGCAGATGAAATAATTCGTTCTCAGATTCTGCGGGATTTCGCAACGATCCTACTCAGTCTTTTGGGTAATTCCCCTACACATTTGGATAATAGGAACGCAAACCCCATAAAGTTAAAAAAAGGTGTGGGTAGGCATATTGAATCAATCTCAGTGATGAGAGCTTTTGGAGGAAGAAGGATATTTCTTTTTCTCCTGTTCACTTATATCGAGAAAATGCTAGATTTACGACCGGGTTTTTGCAAAGAAAGGGTAATGTGTTTGGGTTTTTTCTCATGTGAAGGAAGAGAGGAAAAATTCGTAAAAGGGGGGTACTTTTTTTCGCTTCTTCTGCATTGAACATAAACATTCAAAGAACTAATGGACTCAGGTGTGGAAATTTACACCTATGGGTGTTGCCGCAATTGAATGGATGGGGATGCTAAGGAAGGGGCGATGGGCACATATGCGGCTCAGAGAAATCCTTTCGCTAACGGGCAAGGTGATTTTATTGCGGAAAGCCAACCAATGCCCCCTCTTACCAGTAACTTATTCGATTTGACCTAAGATTTCGCCTAGGTCCTATCGTGTCATTCTGGAAAAAGATTATTTGCTGCAAGCAATAGGCAGTATCGGCAGGCGAGCGAATAGGTCATGAACTTCAACAGGAAAAAGCGATGAAACCAGCTGCATGGAAGGAGAGGGCCTTGGCAAGAACTTTTCTGTTCCATCAGTATTCAACAGGATGCCCGCTTGGCTGTTCTGTTGAAGATTCCATCAATGAAAATGAACAGTCTGTTCAAAATAATTTGTGAGTCTGTTTGGCTGTTAGGCAGATGGAATGGAGCGCAGCGCACGCTTCGTGAGCATCTGGGGTTCAACATTGACGACGTCGGAAAGTGTTTCAAGACTCGGAAGGTTGGTGAGGGCTGCAGCAATGTCTCCCGACTTGTACCGAACCCACGCAGTATGTAGGGCATAGAGCGGAATGTCGGTGATCGTGTATCCAGCGGAGGTTAAGGTCTGATGTTGCTCTTTAGCTTTGATGTTCTCTTTAAACCGGAGAAATACGAGTCCGGAGGGTACGGCGGGAGGGCCGCTCGGCTCAAGAGAATAGACGGGCGTGATGGCCAAAGATATGTCCTGCATCAGTCGTTGGTCTGGCGTACCTCGACAGACTGCAATTGACTGGTCATTAAGGTGCAGTAGTACAGACGGCGCGAGGTGAGCTGGGAGAGGGCCATGAATCGCATAGTGTTCCGGCAGCTGCACGTACGACAAGTCCGGCCGTTCCGAGCTGGCGCGAATTCGTTCGGGGAATTCTGAAAAAAGATTCGGCTTCATTCTATGCATGTCATTTTAGCTTATAAGATTTGATTAACAAACCACAGGACTTATTCACGACAGGAGGTCTCCTATGTATGCTCTTCAGTACGGAGGAAAGCGGGGAAAACGTATTAATCTGACGGTCAGTAAGGATCTGGTTGCTGTTCGCACCCACAGTCGACAAGCGGTGGATGCCACATCCCTCTCGCGTAATGCGCGATCTTTGGTGAGCCAATTTGAGTCTGTGGTGGCGTTTCCTGCGGCCGGCGTGGAGGTAATGCGACCAACCGCCAGTCGCCCGTCCCGTGGCTTACGGGACCGCACACGAGCTGTGCTTAAACGGGAACCTGATGTTCGCTTCGCCGGGCGCGTGTTGTGTGATCCAAAGTCCGGTGCCCCGGTTCTCTACACAGAGAATTTTTTTGTGAAATTTGATGACGACTATAGCCCGACTTCGTGTAAAAAAATTCTGAAACAACATCAATTCAGTGTGAAACGCGTAGTCGAGTATGCACGCAATGCCTATTTCATCGAGGCCAAAGAAGGGACCGGACTCCGGATTTTTCAAGCGGCGGCTAAGCTTTTGAATCAAGAACGTGTGGAGTTCTGCCATCCCGAGCTTG
Source organism: Nitrospirales bacterium (assembly GCA_041617575.1). Lineage (GTDB taxonomy): Bacteria > Nitrospirota > Nitrospiria > Nitrospirales > UBA8639 > Nitrospira_E. The sequence continues at coordinate 2,997 of JBFJON010000113.1, forward strand.
TGCGGCAAGTTGGGCGACGTGAGGCTTTTGCCCAACAATGGCATTTGAAGACGACGACGGTTAATGGAACCCGGATTGACGCGCACAGCCAGGTTGAGGATGCGTGGGCGCTGAGCCAAGGTGACGGAACCGTCATTGCGGTGATTGATGACGGTGTCGATATTGACCATAAGGAATTTATGAGTTCTAACAAGATCGTGGCTCCTCGTGATGCGACTTTTAAGACGGGCAATCCGCGCCCGGGTAGCGGTGACAATCACGGGACAGCCTGTGCCGGCGTGGCTTGTGCGGATGGGTTCCATGGCGCTTCGGGCGTGGCCCCGAAGGCCCGACTCCTGCCGATTCGGCTCGTTTCTGACCTGGGGGCCCAGGACGAGGCTGACTCCATTTTCTGGGCCGCCCAGCATGGGGCTGATGTGATTTCCTGCAGTTGGGGTCCATTCGATGGCGAGTGGTGGAACCCGAATGATCCGCTTCACAATCAAGTTGCGCCACTTCCGGATTCCACGCGGCTGGCTATTGATTGGGCTATACAACACGGGCGCAACGGCAAGGGGTGTGTGATTACCTGGGCGGCTGGCAACGGGAACGAAAGTGTCGATAATGATGGGTATGCGAGTTACGAGAAAGTGATCGCGGTGGCAGCCTGTAACGATAGCGGCAAGCGAAGTGCCTATAGCGACTTTGGCGATGCGGTGTGGTGTTCTTTCCCAAGTAATGATGGTAATCCCTCGAAAACCTTGGGGATCTGGACCACGGACAGAACAGGCGCGCCAGGCTATAACCCCGGTCAAACGAGTAAGGGAGACGTTGCCGGCCACTACACGAACTCTTTCGGTGGAACATCCAGTGCCTGTCCCGGTGCCGCCGGTATCGCTGCTCTGGTTATTGCCAGAAATCCAGTATTACGATGGGATGAAGTCAAGGATATTTTAAAGCGATCATGTGATCAGATCGATCGCAGTGGGGGTAATTATGACAATTCAGGGCATAGCCCATTCTATGGGTTTGGCCGCCTGAACGCGCTGACCGCCGTGAATCTGGCTGTCCCGGCACAGCCGGCCTACAAAGCCGTTCATACCGCAGTGCAGGATGTTCCCATTAAGGACCTCAAGACATCCAAGATCGCTGTGGCCGTAGGAGACACCAAGCCACTAAAGGGAATTAAGGTGGCTGTGGACATTGAACATACCTACATTGGTGATCTGATCGTGAAGTTAGTTGTTCCTGCACACATGGGGGTAGCCCCTATTAGGCTTCATGATCAGAAGGGTGAAGGCACTGATAATCTAAAAACTTCGTACGATGAGATCAACCGTCCAGGTCTCTCAGCTTTGGTTGGTAAGAAACCAGAGGGAACCTGGACTCTCTCAGTAGAGGACAAGGCCAAACAAGATACAGGCAAGATCGTCAGTTTTTCAGTGGAGCTGAGTTTTTGATCGTTTGACGGAGGGGCGCGAGTACTTCTGTCCTTGTGGAAGGGCGAGCCAGCTTGTGAGATCGCAGACGAACAAATCTGGAAGGGGTTGCCCTAGCTTAGTTGCAAGTCAACTTTCAACTGTGGAGTGCAGGCCATTTCATTGAAACTAAACCTTGGATTGAGCATTCTGAAGGATGTGTCAAATACAGGAAAAGAACAGAGTGAAAGTTCCAATCGGGAAAGCGCGCGCGCCTTGTATTCAACCCATCTTGTTGAGTGAAGCTCCCCCCGCAAGCTGGGGGGTATCCTGTGTTGTTTTTTTGAAAATTTGAGGTGTCCGTAAGGCCAATGTGTTGTGAGGCCGAATTATTGACATCTCATATCCATACTGTCTCTTGCCTGATCGTTGTTTAGCATGAATGCGCCTATACTGTTTCAACTTTGAAATACGTCTTTCCCCTCCTCACCTTAGCTTTCGGTCCTCTTCGGAACGAAGCCCCAAAGAGGGAGGGGCTTTGCGGAGAATGAGTTGAAGGTTAAAGTACGAGAGGAGGGTTTGCGCTCATGCCCGACTCGCTCCAGAGTAATGACACTGGCACTCCGATGGATGCGAACTTGATCGTTTATGGCGCTACGTTGACAAGGAGAATAGATATGAGATTTCTGAAAATACTAGCGGCTCTATTACTATTCGTAATATTTCCACTGCCCCTTCTCGCAAGCGAATTGGAAGGACAAGTGTTAGAAGGTAATGGGCGACCGGCTTCAAACGTCCCCGTGCATCTCATTGGCCCGAAGCCCAAGACCCAAGAACAAGAAGAGCGTACAAATGAGAGTGGATTCTATAAGTTTAAGGAGCTGGAGCCTGGTAAGTACACCATAACCATTACGGGAAGAAGTACGGAAGTTCACGTGTTTGGAAGAAAGACGCGAAGAGATATGCGATTACCATAAATGAGGTTAATGTCATGGGTGAAGACCAAGCGGAAAAGCGCGGATTCTATTCAGGGTTGGAGTCTATTGCCAAGTTCTTGGCAGGGTTGGCTGCTGTTATTGGATCAATTTGGGTGCCAATTGTCCTTAGCAACTATAGCGATCAGAGTCGCAGGACCCAACTCTATATGCAAATCATGACCGAGCGAGAGAAATCCGACACGACCATACGAGAAAAAATGTTTGAAACTCTCTTGACCAAGTATCTTGGGGCGTTCCCAGACAACGAGCCAGATTCGGAAAAGTCTTTTAGAAAACGAATAATGTTTCTCGATCTCCTCAGTTTGAACTTCCAAGAGTACCTCAACGCGAAGCCACTGTTTGAGGATCTC
>JBFJON010000114.1:0-5738 GCA_041617575.1 Nitrospirales bacterium
TAGAGATCGTCGCCGGCCAGGGGAGGATGAATGGACAGAGATCGTTTGGGATATCCGAAGGCGTCGACTTCAATGATTTTGCGCCCGGTTTCACCCAATAAATGGGCATCAAGTGTTCGTTCGACGCCGTATTGTCCAATGATGCGACCCCCTTGTACGTCAAGAAATTCCGGGTCTTTCAGCTGGGATTCAGATATTTCACCCACATACCCAATCACATGAGCAGCATAGTTTCCGAGTGGATAATGACGTTGATACTCAGGCTGAATCGCGACGCCGGGCAAATCAATCCGATGTGATTCGATCAGAGCAGCTTCTTTAAGTGTCAGGCCACTTTTGAGTTTGATCCGGCCCCGCCTTCGCTTTGTGCCCAGCTTTTCCGAAATGGCCTGAATATTCACATCAACGTATTCGGGGAGTTTGGATAATAAATCATCTCGGTCTTGGACATCTTCTAACGAAAGATATAACTGAAAACTAGGGACATTGTTGGCCAATAATTCACCGTTTCGGTCATACAACAGACCTCGGGCCGGTTCTAGGACTATGGATCTCGTACGATTGTCACGTGCCAAATCCTGATAATAAACTCCATCACGAATTTGTAATTGCCAGAGTCGTAAACCCAATAGGACCAAAATCATGAGGAAGCCGACTTTTACAAAAATCAATCGACTTTGAATGTCCGCTAGTTCGTTAGCTTGTTGTGAAGTATCAAACATGAGGATAGGTCATTACGGAATGCTGGAAACGCTATAAGCGGTTGTTACCGGCGTCCACGAGCAAAGTGTACCACACCAAATGAATGCCGAACTTTGTGTGTGAGCCAAAAGATTCCCGCAGCCAGTAAGACGTTATACAGGGCTTGCGGAACCAGTATCCAAGTGATGGCATGAAAGGCGTCTGAGCCATCCAGGGACGGATAGGCCACGATAAGGGAGGCCAATCCACATCCTAAGGAAAGGACCAACGTGACGATTACCACTGCTCCAGTCGTCACGGTCGATACGGTATGTGTGGTCACGCCGGCTAGGCTTCCCGCCAGGCCTTTGAGAATCATATTGAGTCCAATACCACCAGGAGCCAAAAGATCCTGAAAGAGTCCTACCGTGAGTCCGATCAGTAACCCTTTATATTCATTCGTGAAAAATCCGACGAGGCAAGCGAATATTAAGCACAAGTCTGGATAAATGTTATTGACAGACAGCAACGTACTGAGTGTGGCTTGAGCCACAACGGTTCCGAGACACAACACAATTTGCCAAACAATGATCATGACAAAGTTTAAGGAACAGGAAGCGTTTCTGCCGGCGGCGGAGATTCGGCGGAAACTGTGGGCTGAAATGAGGTTATAACCAAGACCCCCTCAAGCTTTGAAAAATCAACAACCGGTGTGATCTCTCCAGATTGAAACAAGTCTGTGGCGGCTTTAGTGACCTGTTGGATATGACCGATGTGAAGCCCCCGTGGGAAGTCATCCGTGAGGCCGGATGTCACGACGACATCCCCCACATGGACGGGAGAGAGTGGGGGAAGGTATTTCATATGAATGTTTCCCTGGGGCGTCCCCTGAATAATTCCTTCGTCCCGACTGGTTTGAATCATGCCCGGAATTGCCACATTGGGGTCTGAAAGAAGGAGGACAATCGAGGTGGTTGGGTTCACGCGTACCACCCGTCCTACCACGCCCGCGTTCGTGATGACTCCCATTTCCGCATGGATACCGTCGCGCGTGCCCTTGTTAATGACCATCGCCTTATACCAATTGGAGAGGTTGCGACCGATGATGCGAGCGGGTATGGAGCTCAGGGGAGCGGTTTTTTGATACATCGATAATATTTGGAATTCCCTGGCAAGGATGGCTTGTTCCCGGAGGCGGTTCTGTTCTCCCTGCAATTGTTGAATCTCTTGCTTCAGGCGCTGGTTTTCTTCCCACACTTGCTGGAGAGCAAAATAGTGGTTCCAGATTTCTCTGACCGAAGCCTGGATTGCGGCTACCCCATGCAGAGGACCTTCCAGGATAATTGCCATTGGGCCTCCAACCTGCCCAAGCCATTCTTGCGATTCCCTTGGTAAGAATAGCAGAAGAAACAGAAAGAGTATGAAGGCTCCAAGGAAGAATCGGCGGCGGCCCGTGGCGATGGGAAGTGAGGTATGCTCGGGTCGAGGCATGGAGATTGAGCAGTGTCTAAGGATTCAGACTGGAATAGGTTGAAACTTTCCGAAGTAGACTTAATTCTTCTAGCGTTTTCCCCACGCCCAACACGACTGAGCTTAGGGGGTTGTCGACGGTGACGATTGGCAAGCCGGTTTCTTCACGCAGTCGATCGTCCAGGCCCCGAAGAAGTGACCCGCCGCCGGTGAGGACAATCCCTCGGTCGATAATGTCTCCTGCCAATTCTGGCGGAGTATGTTCCAATGCCAATCGTACGGCTCCGACAATGGTGCTAATGCAGTCCTGTAAGGCTTCTCGAATCTCCGTGTCATCAATAAAGATGGTCCGTGGAATCCCAGAAACTAAATCCTGGCCTTTCACCGCCATTTGCTTTTTCTCGGGTAGTGGAAACGCTGACCCGATTTCTATTTTGATCCGTTCGGCCATATGATCGCCGATTAACAAGCTATATTTTCGTTTCAGATGGCTCATAATGACCCCATCGATTTGGTCGCCTGCAATACGAACAGACTCACTGTAGACAATGCCACCTAGAGAGATTACGGCAACGTCGGTCGTACCGCCGCCAATGTCCACGACCATGTTGCCAGAGGGTTCAGTGATAGGAAGTCCGGCGCCGATGGCCGCTGCGACCGGTTCTTCAATAAGATAGACTTCTCGAGCTCCAGCCAGTTCGGCAGATTCTTTGACTGCCCGTTGTTCGACTTGGGTAATTCGTGATGGGACTCCGATAATGATGCGTGGACGGACAAGCGTGCCTCTTGGATGAACTTTTTGGATAAAGTACCGAAGCATCCGTTCGGTCATATCAAAGTCGGCAATGACCCCTTCGCGCATAGGTCTGATGCAGGCCAGGTTCCCGGGTGTCCGCCCCACCATTTTCTTGGCCTCTTCCCCAACGGCCAAAATTTTTTTAGAATGAGCCTCAATGGTCACAACGGACGGTTCGTTCAGGACAATGCCTTGTCCTTTGATGTAAATTAAGGTCGAAGATGTGCCCAAATCGATTGCGATATCATGGGAAAAGTAACGACGGAGAAGGTTAAACATTTTTGAAGGTATTTGAGGAACCAATGTCTGAATGTATGAGTATGGCGATAAAAAGCGGAGGATGTCTTTCTGACACTTTTGGTGCAAATGGAGCCACTAATGGAATTCCTTGAGACACTATGGCGTTGACGCTCGGTCGCGTGTTTCACACCTGGCCAGAGAACCGTGGAATAGGTTCAAAGGGTGGATGAGACGAGCCGTCGATCAAATCCGCCTTGTAGCTTTTTTTATTGCCAGGAGAAGCAGCCCGGTGGATGCTCGGAAAGCGTCGAGAAAAAGTATATCAGAAGTCTCAAAAGACCACAAAGATGCTTTAGGGCCAAAAGAAAATCACGAATTGGTTCTGATGCTTTTTGCCAGTTGGAAGACAAAGGCGATACATAAAAAGCGCACCTATCTCTGCAGAGAGGAAGAATTGTATGGGAAGTCAAACCTTATTTGAAAAAATTTGGTATCAGCATGTGGTTCGTGAAGAGCCTGATGGCACTACGTTGTTGTATATCGATCGACATTTAGTGCATGAAGTGACGTCGCCGCAGGCTTTCGAAGGACTTCGATTGGCTGGGCGTATTCCTCGTCGTCCACAAGCGGCCCTCGCTGTCCCTGATCATAATGTTCCCACCACCGACCGGACCCTGGGAATTGCCGACCCCATGAGTGCGTTGCAAGTGTCTACCTTGGAACACAATTGCACGGAGTTTGGTATCACCTATTACGGCATGCAGGACATCCGACAAGGCATTGTCCATGTGATCGGCCCGGAACAGGGCTTAACTTTACCAGGCATGACCATTGTCTGTGGTGATTCTCACACTTCGACCCATGGAGCGTTTGGGGCCTTGGCGTTTGGCATTGGCACTTCGGAAGTGGAACATGTCCTTGCGACACAATGTTTGGTTCAAAAACGACCTAAAACCATGGAAATTCGGGTGGAAGGCACTCTTCCGGATTATTGTTCCTCCAAAGATGTGATCTTAGCCATTATTGGCCGCATTGGAATTGGTGGAGGAATCGGGCATGTCGTGGAATATACGGGGTCGGTGATCCGGTCATTTTCCATGGAAGGCAGAATGACACTCTGTAATATGTCAATTGAAGCCGGAGCCCGCGCCGGGCTCGTCGGTCCTGACGAATTAACTGTGGCGTATTTACAGGGGCGGCCTTTGAGTCCCCAAGGTAAGATGTTTGAGCGAGCTAAACAGGATTGGTTGAAATTACGGACTGATCCTGGAGCGCAGTTTGATCAGGTCGTGAAGCTTCGAGGGGAAGACATTCCGCCTCAAGTGACGTGGGGAACGAACCCTGGGATGGTCACCGATGTCAATGGAAAGATTCCTGATCCGGCTTTTATCGATGATGACAAACTTCGTTCAGCGACGGAACGAGCCTTAGAGTATATGGGACTGCCTGCCGGAATTCCTATCTGTGATATTCATGTTGATCGGGTGTTTATCGGGTCTTGCACGAATTCACGGATTGAAGATTTGCGGGTTGCCGCAAAGTATGTACGAGGTAAGCACGTTGCCGCTAGTGTTCAAGCCATGGTGGTGCCTGGATCCGGCTTGGTTAAACACCAAGCCGAAGAAGAAGGACTCGATCGGATTTTTCGGGAAGCCGGTTTCGAATGGCGAGAACCGGGCTGCAGTATGTGCCTGGCTATGAACGCTGATGTGTTGACTCCAGGTGAGCGCTGTGCGTCCACCAGTAATCGAAACTTCGAAGGACGTCAAGGAAAAGGGGGTCGGACACATTTGGTTTCCCCTGCCATGGCCGCCGCTGCCGCGGTGAAGGGACATTTTGTGGACATTCGGGACTGGGAGATGTGAGCGGGTTTTTTTGGAAGAAGAATTTGAGCTCCTGCAACACCATTTTTGTGAAAACCTGGAGAAAGCTATGCAAGCCTTTACAACTTTAACTGGAACAGTAGCTCCCTTGAACCGAGGCGATGTGGATACGGATCAAATCATTCCCAAGCAATACCTAAAGACCATTCATCGTACGGGTCTCAAAGAAGGATTATTTGCCGATTGGCGTTCTCGGGCAGATGGGTCGCCTGATCCCGAATTTTTTACCAATCAACCTCGCTATCAGAACGCCCCAATTCTACTGACTGGGGAAAATTTCGGGTGTGGATCTTCTAGAGAGCATGCCCCCTGGGCCTTATTGGACTATGGTATTCGCTCAATTCTGGCACCAAGCTTTGCAGATATTTTTTATAACAACTGCTTCCAAAATGGCATTCTTCCGGTAGTCTTAACTCCTCAGGAAATCCAAGTTCTTTTTGATCGAACGGATTCTCAAGATCTTTATCAGGTATCCGTAGACTTGGTCCAACAAGTCGTTCTGCTTAGGGAGGGGGAACGTTATGCGTTTACCATCGATCCGTTTCGTAAAGCTTGCATGATCAAGGGATTAGATGGAATTGACTTGACACTGCAGCATGAAGCTGCCATTTCTGACTACGAATCACGCCGTGGAATAGAGGTTCCTTGGTTATTTCAAGATCAAAAAA
>JBFJON010000115.1:0-5733 GCA_041617575.1 Nitrospirales bacterium
ATTCAGATAAGCATCGCCGGTTCCACCAACATCGGACACAAACTGAACCGCATACCCAGAGTAACGACCGGGTTTGATACGGATCTCCGAGTTAGTATGAAGGCCGGACCCCCAATTATCGTCGGCTTTAGCGGCGATATCGGTGTCCGTTGTGGTATCATAGATATCCCAACCCTCAAAATGCTTCATTGCCATGGGAATTCCCTAGTGGATAGAAGATTTTGATTTATCTTTGATATCTAGACACTACCTTATAGAATTTGAAAGCTCTCGGACCGTACAGATTGTACTCTCCAGGACCAAAAGTCCCGGACGAAGCATGGTGCCAGAAAGCGGCAGTGATGATCGGTTCGCCGCGTTTGGCCAGATATAGGGCAACCAACCGTTCAAAAATGTGCGGAGTCCACAGACCGCAGTCCTGGAGACGCAATCGGTGAGCGACTTTAAACATACAGTTGCCCAAATAATCGAAAGTTTCTCGGGTGCAAGCGAATTGGTGCGAATAAATCATGCGGGGATTTTCATCCATCGCAAAATCGTAAATGTCTCGGTCGTACTTTTTGATGTACTCCCAAACATGGATATTATTGCCAAAAGCATGAAGAAGCATTGGGTCGTTCTTAGCAACAATAGGGACATCCATTGGAATTTCCCAATCTTCGTACTGACCCATATATGCTACCGGCATTGTTAAGGCCACGGAAGACATCGGTTTTTCATCCAATGCTTCATGCACATTCTTCCAAATCACAGCAGGTTTGAAATGAGGTTCGATGTCAGTATGGATAATTGCAACATGATCGTCACCAAAAAGCTGATCCGCATGCTCCCAGCACGTCAAAATCACCGAAGACTCGAACAGGCTGGCATTCCAGCAAGCATAAGAAGGATGGAAATGCCCAGCTTCCGAATAATCAATGTCGTCGGGTCGAGTAGTCCCGCAAGCGATACGAAACCCACGACAATGTTTGGTATTGAAAGCAGTTCGTTTGATCAAGTCCGCCGATTGTGGGTGAACCAGAACACCAGCAGTAATCATACTTCATCCTCAATAAAATGCTGGAGCTTGTCCGTTGTGAAGCGAGCTTTTTGGATACCCATCGCCTTCATTTCTAACCTCATACCGGCACTAGATAACCCCAGCGAAATGTAACTCGTTAATTCATTCGGAGCCCAATGCATATGGGTGCCGAGCATCTCAGGAAATCGCAACTTCCATTTGTTGTGCAAGAATCGTAAAAAGGTCCAATATTTCTTGTCGCCAACCACAGAAGCACTATACTTTCCATAATGGACAACAGGAAGATGAGCACCAAAACAACCCCAGGCCGCCGCACGAGCCTGAAGACAAATATCGACACCATAAAAATGAAACCCAGTGAATTGAGTGTCAAACCGCAAGCCAGTCTTTTTGTTCAGCACAAAAAGACATTCATCCGCACAATGAATTCGGGTCAATTCTTTGATACCATCCCAATAAGGAGGTTCAGGCAAACTTTCGTCACTTTCCCAAACAGAACCCACAGCCACCGTGCTGCCCTCAACGGCACCTCCCCAGGCACCAACGTCCTTACGACCAAAATCCGCACCGATACCAGCACAACCGAGAATACCCCAATCCTCAGGCATTTGGGCGATCAAACTGCGAAGAATTTCAAACCAGTTATCGAGCAATCGAATATCTTGGTGAGCAAAAATTACTATGTCAGACTTGGAAGCGTCAATACCAACATTCAATGCACCGCTGGCAGAATAGATGTTGTTTGTGTTGAGGATGGGCACTATTTCCCAATCATAGCCCCTACCAACTTCTTTTGCTGATGTTAACAAGCACTCGTCGAAGACGTCTGGCTTGGAAATACAACAAACAATAGAAAATTCTGACATCGTGCAAATCTAAAATAACCAGAGGAGACCAATATGGCCGTTAGCCTTACAACCATTACGAACGTGTCAAAACAGGTAATTCCTATCCTGATCAATGACATCGATGATGCCGATGCCAACGCAAACGCCACGATTCCGGCCAAAGAAGCACGACAGCTTCAAATACCGCCTGGCAGCGAAACCAAAATCGAGACACAGCGAATTGACACCGCTCAACTCGAACGATTGCAAAATCTACGGGTAATTACCTTCACAACTGCCTAATTCTCAACTAGGATAAACGTGTCGTCCAAATATCTCTCTAAAAGCCGGACGACACGTTTTGGCTCCAGGTTGCCATTTCCGCATCCAACCAATGGCAATACTACCACAGGCAAAAATTTCTCCTCCTGCCTGAGTATACTCACCAACTTTGCTAGTTGTTTGGCAGATCGCTCAATCAAAGTATAATCCGAGTCGCTCCTCCAAGAAAGCCATGGTTGTCCAGCATCTAAAGGCTTGGTAGGAAATAGAATAAGCTTACCCGGTCGAAAAGGCCAAACCGCCGTATTGTGCTGATATTTCTGGCAACGAGCGCCATACTTGGCTGGAAGATCAGGAAACCGGCTAGCAGCTTCTTTGGCTACTCCAGCACCCATAGGATTTGAACCATCTTTTTTCCAGCCGATATTGGTTGTCACAACCACCCAACGGCCTCTATCGTGATGATCCCATAGATCACCAATCTCTACTTTCAATACGGCAATTCTCCAATATACTTGGCAGGATCTGGTTCATAATCGTGATAATACTCCTGAATCACGTTAGACTCCACTGCCAATACACGATTATAGAGTTCCGGGGAATACTTCGCCCAATAGTTCGAGTTTTGCCCGTCTAAATGGGAATCATTCACGCGAGGTAAACTACGAATTCTATCTTCATCTATCGTCTCGTTTGCCATATTCATTACTTTAAGGAAATCGTCGACGAGGTTTTCAGTACGGCCTACAAAATTCATCAACTGTTGCTCATTCTTGATGTACTCGTCGAAAAGGAACCCACACCATCCATCGGGTTTGAATTGAAGTACATTATGCATAAATCGCTGAAAGTCATTCGACGCACAATTAAAGTCGAGTGGATGTTTGGGTTGCCAACCATGGCGGACACGAAAAGCCCAACGTGACTGATACCAACTAAGAGGGTGCCGAACGAAAGTATAGACGAGGCGATCCTCAAAAAAACTGCGAGGTTTCATTTTGAGGAGACGAGGAAAATGTTCGTGTTGTCCACCAAGTTCGGTGTGTTTCACACCACCCATAACCAGGGCGTACTTGATAAAAACACCACCAGTCTTGGGTATATGTAGAAGAACACTATTTTCCGTCACTAGAGCCATTGGTCAACTCCGTGACAATGTGCTCAGCGGCAGCCTCAATAGCTTCGTCATCTTGCTTGATAGAAAGACGAATAATCTTAATCTCAGCCATCTAACATCTGCTCCGCTTCAGTCGTGAAACCCAATTGTCGCAACAGGTGGGCAAGTCGATGATGATAAGTATGAGAAGCTAACACTTCTTCTTGCTGTTGCTTGATAAGATTGCGACGAGCTTCGTCTTCCTCCAAGAAATGGTGTACAAGATCATGCATTGCTTGTGCACTTTCCGCCACAACGCACGTCTTAAAATGATCGCGAATAACAGCTACTGGATCATGAATTGCCAAGGTGCCACAAGCAGCAACTTTCCAACATCGCTCTGGTATATCAATGCCATATTGTTGAGTGTGTCGTTCTGAAATACAAGGTGCAATTTTGCCACTATTGAGAAAGGCATTCGCCCTGTCTTCGGCGAGAATTCCGCTGCAAACTCCGGGATACCACTCACCCCAACCATGCAATTTGTAATCGATTCGTTTATCGTCCAAGATTGGCTTCAGGTACTGGTCGATAGTGATCCCTTTGTATTTCCAGCGACCACCAAGATAGACAACATCATGTTGGCGATTGTCAGTGTCTTGAATTTGTCTGAAAACCACCACATCAGCAGCAGTCGGCATTGGTATCCAGGGAATTTTAGCCTTTTTCGTCCAATAACTCCAGGCTAATCGATCAGTCTCAAAGCCATAGCCATACACAGCCTCTGGTTTCTGAGCAATAGTCCAATTTATCGCTTGTTGCGATTCATTGATCTCACCCATATTGATCGGGCCATAAGGGTTTACATGAATCGCTACCTTAGCCTTACGACTTTTGGGGATCGTTTGCTTGTGACCAGAACAACCCAAATACAAATCGGGTTGGAATTGATGCCAGGTGGTTTCGTTGCCATCGTAACGAGCTACTGTATGTCCACGGCTCCGAAAAGCATTAAGCCAGCCATCTGTAATGTAGCCAAAGGCACCACCTGGCCGGTTGGGGAGTAATATCTTCATGGCCCACCATCGTCAAGCATCGGGATTTCTGTGGCTTTAGCTACCACCTGAATGTCGCTGATGCTGACGAAAATATTATAGCCGAGACCGCAATCAATAATCGTCCGACCATTTTCTCGACCGATGATCTTGCCCGTAATTCTTCGCTCGTGACAAAATCTACCAGCCCGCGATTCAACCGTGTCCAAAATTCGGACAATATCATTCTTATCCAAGCTTGTCTCCATATCCGTTCGCACGTAATTGTTTGTGTTGATTATTAATACGTGCAGGCATCGGTGTTTGATCCAATTGTTTGTTCTTGATTTTATTTTCTTTGTGGTGCTGATTCCAACCATCCACTCGACCGTGCCAAAGATGCAGAAAATCTACTGTTCGATCCTCATACCAATTAGAGTTTTGGGAGAGTCTCAAATAAAACTCACAGTCCTCGCAACCATAACCCCAGAAATCTTCATTGAAGCCGCCAATCTTCCAAAATGTGTCTGTCCGACACGCAAGGGACCCACCTTCGAAGTACCCAACTACCCGCTCGCAGGCGGCATCATAATTGACAATTCCGGTACTGTTAATCGTGTTGGTCGCTTCAGGTGTCGCATAAATCACTGTACAACCGACATGACAAGAATCGTTGTTCTTCATAATCGAATGGATTCGATCAGTGTAAGAACCGGGCACCAACATGTCGGCATCATGTAATACAACAGCATGGCTTTGTACTTTACTGACACCGAGATTAAATGCTTTTGATTTGTTGAACAGACGGTTTACTGTCTCCTGTGCGAGATAATATTGAACCGGTTTGAAACCTTCCAGCGAGATATTGGTTTTGATATCTTGCTCCACCATTATGATGTGGATCACGGGGAATCGCTGTGCTCGTACATTGTTGACGACAGTTTGAATTGCGTCTTGACGGCCCGTGTTACGAAATGGAATGACGTAACTGATCTCGGGAACTGTTGACTGGATAGTTGGCCCCTGTCTCTGTTTGGTTTGTCTACTTGCGAAAACTTGACGAGCATTCTTTAGCAGCCCCGACCGATGATCCCCCAACGCCGAAGGATCACGATGAACTTTAAAATAATCTTCGGCACCTTCTACATCAAAAAATCCTCGTTCTTGCAGACCAAATTCATGAGGTTTTAAGGACCAGTCTACATGCTCCATACCATATCTGCCAAACTTCTCGTTAAAATAGCCACATTCAGTGAGCATTTCTCGAGTGAAGGCTAACACTGCACCATGTGGCTTATCGTAAACAACCCGAAGATCAAGCTTACCTTTTGAAACAAGTTGTCCATCACCTGCGCCATAAACCCCTGGTTGCAAATAGGAAAAATGGTGCATACCAGTTCGCCGGATAGCTTCAACATAGAATTCGTCCCACCCCCTTTTCAAGACTTCTACATCATCATTCATGAGCAAACC
>JBFJON010000116.1:0-5695 GCA_041617575.1 Nitrospirales bacterium
CGACTCAAGCCGAAGCGTTAGGCATCGTGCTTCTTTGCGGAGGTCTTGCCGAGTGGTTGCAGGTGTCATTCATTTTGGCCGGAATGGTATTAGGCGCAACGGTCGCAAATTTGGCCAGGCATCACCTTAGACCGTTCACCGCCATCGAAGGGATTGAATGGCCATTCATGATTCTCTTTTTTATCCTAGCCGGTGCCTCGTTTGACATGGATGCGTTACAAGCAACCAGTCTACTTGGAATTGCGTATATCCTGTTACGGCTCCTTGGACGAATGATCGGGGCATGGGTAGGAGGAGTCATCTGCGGCGCCGATCGTGTCTACCAACGATGGATGAGCATGGCACTCTGGCCTCAAGCTGGTGTGGCCTTGGGCATGGCACTCCTTGCCAGTCAACATTTCCCAACCCTGAAGAATGTGGTCTTACCGATTGCCATTGGCTCTACCATCATTTTTGAGTTAATTGGACCAGTGATGACCAGAAAAGCATTGGTGAAAATTGGTGAATCACAAGTATAAACAGCTTTTAGGAACACACGGGTGACTATGATCAACCTCGTTTCACTGGGATTGTCGTTTGGAATTGGTATTGGCCTTGGTTGGGCGTACTTCCTCACCCTTTGGAAGACCCTCCAACGATTATCGTCCACACAACAACCCGCTCTTATGATGTGGGGCAGCCTCGCATTACGATTAGTGGCAGTGTTAACCGTATTTTATGCCATGTTGGTGAATGGCTGGCACTATTTCTTATTGAGCTTCCTCGGATTTCTGATCATGCGGACTCTTCTCATACGACGGTGGGGATTGATGCCGGTCTCTCTCACTCACATAAGGCAGTAAACGACTATGGATACGTCGAACATTACACCTGATCACCTTGTTTGGTGGCAGTGGGGGATGATTAAGCTGAATGCCACCATTGTGTTTACTTGGCTCATCATGGGCCTGCTAACCTTGGGATCCTGGCTAGCCACCCGCCGGTTGTACTCAGGCCCTGCCATTCCACGCTGGCAAAATTTCCTTGAAATCATTGTGCTGAATATTCGGGAACAAATCACGGAAATCAGTCGTCGCGATCCCAATTCCTTCATCCCTTTTATCGGAACGCTTTTCTTATTTATTGCCCTTTCTAATATCTTGAGTATTCTTCCGGCCTATCACGCTCCTACCGGCTCGTTGTCCACGACAACGGCATTAAGTCTGTGCGTATTCATTGCCGTCCCTTACTTTGGAATACGGCATCAGGGTATCTATGGCTATTTCAAGCATTATTTTCAGCCTACCGTGTTCATGTTTCCTTTCCACGTCATCGGTGAAATATCCAGGACGGTCGCTCTGGCCATCCGTTTATTCGGTAACGTCATGAGCGGAGCGAAAATTGTGGTTATCCTACTCGCGATTGCCCCGCTGTTTTTTCCCATCCTCATGCATGCCCTGGAATTGTTGATCGGCCTCATTCAAGCGTACATTTTTTCCATATTAGCCATGGTCTATATTGCTTCCGCCATGCAACTGCATGACAGACAACAAGAGCCAGGAGACTGAGACTACTCCCAGAAAGGAACGTCATCCTATGGATCCTCTCATCCTTGTCGGCATTGCATCTGTGATCTCCTCGGGCCTGACCATTGCGATCGGAGCGATCAGTCCGGCACTAGGTGAAGGCCGGGCCGTCGCACAGGGGCTACATGCCATCGCTCAACAACCGGATGAGTCAGGGCTCATCTCACGAACATTATTTGTAGGGTTGGCCATGATCGAGTCCACGGCGATTTACTGCTTTGTGGTCTCCATGATTCTTATTTTCGCCAATCCCTTTTGGGACTTCATGCAAGCCCATGCTGGACAGAACGGCTTACAAGACGCGGGCCTTATCGGATTTACATCCATCCTCATAGCAGGAGTAACTATTACGATGGGATCGATAGGCTCTGCGTTGGCCGAAGGCAGATCGGTCGCCCAGGCCTTGGATGCCTTGGCTCGGCAACCAGACGCTTCTACCTCAATCACCAGAACCTTGTTTGTGGGTTTGGCCATGATGGAATCTCCTGCGATCTTCGCCTTTGTGGTGTCGATGCTCCTCATTTTCACGAATCCGTTTTGGGCAGACGCCATTTCACGGGTTGGAGGATAAGCCGTGCTGATTGATTGGTTTACAGTGGTTGCTCAGGTCATCAATTTTCTCATCCTGATGGCTCTGCTCAAGTATTTCTTGTATGACCGGATCCTCCGAGCCATGGATGAACGGGAACAGCATTTGGCCTCCCTCCTCCTTCAAGCCGAGACGAAAGAATTAGAAGCCACACAAGAAGCGGACTCCCACAGACAGGCGATCCAAAAGCTGGAAGAGGAGCGGACCCAGATTCTGGCACATGCTCGACAGGAAGCTGCCCAACACCAGCGAATGTTGATTCAAGAAGCCCGGATTGAGGTGGACGATACCCGCCGAAATTGGAACGAATCCATCGAGCATGAACAATCGGCTTTTTTGGAAGACCTCCGACAGCGCACGGTGACTCAGGTTTATGAGATTGCCCGTCGTGCGTTAAAAGACCTCGCCAATGAGGATTTCGAACAACACCTTGTTGAAGTGTTCCTCTCCCGTCTCGACAAGATAGAAGAAAGCCAATGGACACATCTTCATGAATCAATACAGAATGGTCAGACGCATCTTGAAGTACGTAGCGCCTTCCCGTTGAGCCCGTTTATGGAAAAAAATATCCTCAGCGCGTTGCAAGAGCGCTTGGGGGAAACGGTGGATATCACATTCAACGTGTCATCTTCCATCATCGGAGGGATTGAATTGAAAGGCGCGGGACATACCGTGGCATGGAATCTTGAGGAATACCTCGATTCATTACATGACCGTGTCACACAAGCCCTTGATCAGCGCCGGATAACCAGCATGGACCTCTCCCACTCCCAACCTATAAAGGGAGCATTCTCATGAAGTCCCCTTCCGAGACCTTACGGAACCTGTCACAGAGAACCTTTTCTCTTGTGAACCAGGCTCTTCAGCAATACACCACACAACCCGCGGTGCGTGAAATTGGGTGGATTCGATCAGTAAGTTCTGCTGTAGCACAAGTGGAGGGATTACCTGGAGTAGAGGCGGAAGAATTGGTGCATTTTACAGGAGGATATTTTGGCCTGGTCTTCAACGTTGATATTTCAGAACTGGGGGTGGTCCTTCTGGACCATAGTCCCACACTCAAGGCTGGTACCGAGGTTCGTCGAACGGGTAAGGTTCTGGAGGTCCCTGTGGGAAAGGCTCTCCTTGGCCGGATGGTCGATCCCTTAGGTCGTCCCCTTGACGAGAAGGGAGATATTCATACTTCTGAATATCGAGCCATGGAACAACCTGCCCCATCCATCATCCAACGCGCACCAGTGACCGTTCCACTCCAAACCGGGATTAAAGTCATCGACGCCTTAATTCCCATTGGACGGGGCCAGCGAGAACTCATCCTTGGTGATCGCCAAACAGGGAAGACGGCCCTTGCGTTGGACACGATCATTCATCAACGTGACCGGAATGTCATATGCATTTATTGCGCGATCGGCCAGCAACAATCTGCCGTCTCACGGTTACTGCGTGACCTTCAGAAACATGAAGCGATGGCCTATTCCATTGTCGTCGTAGCCGGAGGGGAGGATCAGCCGGGCTTGCAATTTATTGCCCCCTATGCGGCAACCGCGATGGCCGAATATTTTATGCTTCAAGGTCAAGATACCTTGATCGTCTTTGATGACCTCACTCGGCATGCTCGCGCGTATCGGGAATTGTCATTATTGCTTCGCCGACCTCCCGGGCGAGAGGCCTTCCCTGGTGATATCTTTTATATTCATTCCCGACTTCTGGAAAGATCGACGCATCTCCAAAAGGAATTAGGTGGAGGATCGTTAACGGCGCTCCCGATTATTGAGACAGAAGGCCAGAACATCTCCGCCTTCATTCCAACAAATCTCATTTCTATCACGGACGGACAAATCTATTTATCGCCAGACTTATTCCAAAAGGGAATATTACCTCCCATCGACGTGGGCAAATCTGTCTCCCGAGTAGGAGGGAAAACTCAACTCCCCGCCTATCGCACCATTACAGGGGACTTGCGACTGTCCTATTCCCAGTTTGAGGAACTGGAGACATTCGCTCGATTTGGAACCCGGTTGGACGACGAGACACGGAAAACGATTGATCATGGCCGCCGGGTTCGGGAAATCCTCAAACAACCTCAATACCAGCCACTGAGAGTTCCCGAACAGATCGCAAGTCTCATGGCGGTAAAACACGGATTTCTGAATCAGTACCCTCTTTCGAGTATTCCACAAGCCGAATATCTCATGCACCAGATCATACGGGAACGGGCCTCTGCCCTCTGTGAGAAAATCACGTTGGGGCAACAACTGACGGAAGCGGAATACGACACATTGGGCAACCTCCTTCAGGAGGCCCTCAAAACCCTCACAACTCAGGAGTCCCATGGCTTCGATTGAATCGCTCAAGAAACGGATTCATACTACTGAAGACCTACAATCAGTCGTCAAAAGCATGCGGGTCCTTGCCGCTCTCAATTTGAGACAATATGAACAAACGGTGCTGTCCCAAGATCTTTACGTTCACACTATTGAACGGGGGTTACATATCCTCTTAAAGATGAAACCAGGTGGGGATGCTCTGGCTACGCAAGCACCAGGCGGGCGCCTGGGAGCTATCGTATTCGGTTCGGATCAAGGTTTATGCGGCTCCTTCAATGAGCAAATTGCCTTGTATGCCCTGCGCAACATCAAAACTTTCAGGAATCAACCCAATAAACTTGGAATTCTCGCCATTGGGCACCGGGTTGCCAGACAACTTGAAGACGCCGGACAACCTATTGGAGAATGTCTACCCACACCCAGTTCTCGCGCAGGCATCACGGTTATGGCCCAAGAAATCCTCGTCAAAATTGAGACATGGCAACGGGAACAGGATTTCGAAAGAATCATCCTGTATTATCATGCTCTTCTTCCCGAAAAAGGAGTCGCTCCCCGCATGCGTATCCTTTTACCGATCGATCGCGAATGGCTACAGCGATTGGAAGAAACTCCCTGGCCCACACGTAGTCTGCCCATCTTTACAATGAACTGGGATCAATTATTTTCACAACTCATCCACCACTACCTCTTTATTTCTCTTTCCAAAGCATTTGCCGAGTCCTTGGCCTCTGAAAACTTGAGTCGCCTACTGGCGATGCAAGGGGCGGAAAGAAATATCGCAGAACATCGGGAAGAACTGCTGGGGGAATTTCATGAGCAGCGGCAATCTTCGATCACGGAGGAGCTATTGGATATCATCGGAGGATTTGAAGCCTTAAAATAATCTCCAGAATACGGGGAATCATAACGACCTTCCATCCTTTTTTCTGCCCCAAACTTCTGCACCCTCTATGACTCGTCTTCAAGCAATTCGCCGTATTTTGTGGTGGGTCCTTTTGCTGAATGTGCTTGTAGCCAGCGCGAAGTGGGTCTATGGAGTCATGACTCAATCACTTGGAATGCAAGCTGATGGACTGCATTCTTTTTTCGATGGGCTGTCAAATGTTGTTGGATTGTTGGGACTCTGGTTAGCTTCACCCCAGCCTGATGCTGATCATCCCTATGGGCACAAAAAGTTTGAGACGTTGGCCGCTGGAGCCATTGGTGGTTTTCTC
>JBFJON010000117.1:0-5673 GCA_041617575.1 Nitrospirales bacterium
CAGATCGTTGATCAGCGGACTCCGCGTGCAGAACCTCCAGCTATCAATATTCAAGCTGCCAATAAGCCGGTGCGTTGTGTCAACTTCGTCGAAGTCGGCGACATGGACCGTAAACAAGTACAGTTGATGGTTCAAGAGCTGGGCCAAGTCCACAGCACGGCCCAAGGCGGTATTCATTACTTCTTGCCGATCCGGCACGGCAAGATCACCACCGACGTTCTTTTCGAAAAAGAGATCCTCGAAGATCTGATTGAGAAACTCTGTGAGGTCCAGGACGGCAAAATTGTTCTCAGGGACGGTGCCAAAGATGTCGAAGTAATTAGGCGACAATTATAATGGCCAAGAGCATTGAAGACGGAGTCAGTAAAATCGCTGATCTCCTGAGAAACAAAACAACTATTGATGAGCAACAACTTCATTCTTGGCGGGATCTCCGCAACAAACTTGATTCTCTGCTTCTGTCAACCAATGTCTTGACGACCAATGAGGCTAAACAGAAGTGCCTCGAAATTGACACAATGACAGATGAAAAGCGACGAGAATTTATTGCTGCGAACTGGGGGCCACTTTATCTGCAGAAAGCAGAGCCGTTGCTCCATCAGTTGAACATTCTTGAGATCCAAATTGTTAAGGAGCAGGAAGCTTAGTAAACTGTTCAGTCATTCTGATCGCTTCTTGCATCATCTTTTCAATTTGTTCTTCGGTCACTCCATAACTTCGTGCCACTTCAAACTCTTTATCGAGCGTGGTGTCGCATTGGATCGGGTCATCGCTGCCAACTGTCAGTCGTAATCCTGAAAAGAGCATGTTGGTCATGGGGTGAAATTCCGAGTCTGTAACGACGCCAGTGAGTTCATTGCTGGTGGGTGCAATGTCAAAACAAATCCCCAAATCTTTGGCTAGCTTGATAACGTCAGGATCATCTGTGATTTTGATACCATGAGCAATATTAGTAACACCTGATTTAATTGCTCCTTTGACGTTTTTGGCCGACCCGTATTCGCCGACATGGGCTCTCGTCATTTTGCCAGCGGCAGCCCAGTCTTTAATAATTGGTTTGTAAAATTTCTTGCTGTAGTGATTTTCATCACCGACCAGATCCAGACCGAATAATAGGTCTACCACGTCCGGATCTTCGATAAGTGCGGCGTATTGACGCTGGCTAGCTTGCATACTCTCGTATTTGAGTGACAGCACTAACCCCACTCGGCCAGGATAAAATTGCTCAAAACAATCGTGGATAAATTGGATAGCTTCTTTTTTGTGCCAACCAATCCGCATATACTTGTTGATCGAAAAATCAAGCCAGACGTAATCGAGCCGTTCGCGTTCAAATTCAGCACACGTCGCCTCAATGCTTCCCGCAATAAGTTCCGGAGTCCAGGTGATTTCATCCAAAATGCGGAATTTGTCCAAGAAGCGATGAAAGGTTCGCGGCTCATCTTCAGCGAAGGTCATTTGAGCCACTACGTCATCGTGGCTTTCCGCCAACCAATGCAAGGCTTTTTCACGAATTGTTTCCCATACAAAGGCTGTTGGTATGCTGCCGCCAAAATGCCGGTGGGTGTCAATCCGCATCGAGTTCCTCGGGAAATTTCAAAATCCAGTCAGCGATATCCTTAGCCCATTTTTTCAGGTCTTGCCGTTGGATGGTATAGGTGGTGGGTATTGCCTGTGCGATTAGTCCATCTTTTATTCGCAAATCGTAAACTTCAACTAATTCGCCGTGTGGCTCTATAAGCTGCGTACTATATTGTTTGAGTATGCAGCATTCAATGAAGGGATCATATTTGGCAGAATCGAGAAACTCTAATAAAATCCACCAAGGCACAAAGACTGTTTGCCGATCTTGATGTGCTTCATCGAGAGCCTCGATGACTTCATCGAGAGTTTTGTCTAATTGCTGGATTGAATCATGTAAAGTCATAAAATTCTCTAATGCCCGAAAGTGATACGCCTTCTTTTAATTCTAGACAAAGTTTGTAGACAGGGCTGTCTTTATCCGGCATATCACAAATATCGAGAACCATGTCAACTGTTACGTGGTCTAAAGAACGTGCCATCTGATATCCATCATTACTAGACAACAACAAGTGAGCCTTTACCATTCTAGGCAGGATTTTCTGGATATAGCTCTTGCTGACGGTTTGTAGACGGCCACCCTGTGAAACTAACGAATACACCGCACTAGAATCGTGCTCACCAGGGTGTTTCTCGAGGGCTCGCAGCACTTCTAATGTGTACTCTAGACCTTTCATTTCTTTAAGCATCGCGTTTACCACCAGTCTGATACCAGGCGAAATTCCTCCTTTGCATTGGAGGAGTCCAAAGTTCGTGAACTGACAAACTCTCATATTCTACTTCCAAGAAATCGGGGACCAAACCCGATTGTTCCTTCCACAACTCATACTTCAAATGAGCCAATGGCTCAGTGGTTCGCTTGAATCCAATTTTGGGCTTTCCGAACCGAGTGAAACCAATCTTGTTGTATTCCAATTCTTCTCTGGCCTTCTTTTGCCCAATCCGCCTAATAGATCTCTCGATAGCAAGTATCGATCGCTTCATTATTACGATCAAAGCCCCATTTACCAATTGAACCCAAGGCATAAACGGTGGGCAATGAAGAACAAATTCCTTGGTGTCGATCATATCTTGCACAACAGCAGCAACTTCGCATCCGATAACATCCCAATCTTGATTGGTGTCACTGAGGGCCTTCCCCTTAAAGAGTTCTGGGACTTCCCTCTCATCGATATAATGAAGTCCAGTATCGAACGCAATAATTTTGGCACAGATTCGAGTGCCTGATCTTGGTGGCCCAGTCACCAAGATTTTCTTGTGTGTGAGATGCCCAAACATCAGCAAGATTGAACTCGTTTAATGAGGTCTTTTACGTTCTTATATAGCTTCAGACCTCGCATCTCTCGAACGGTGAAGAATCCCAGAGCCACAAACTCACCATTATTCTTAAGATTCACATTGCCCCGGACTTTACAATGAACAAAGGCAACCTCTCGCTTGTTGCCGTAACGAAAAGCATCGCCTACGGATTTAACCCTAACACCCGTTTCTTCACGGCATTCGCGGGCGGCGGCCTTCTCCGGGGCCTCACCTCTGTGAATGTGGCCACCAGGAAAGCACCAAGTGTTTTTGCGGTCATCGGTGGCTGTAGAAAGCCCCAGAAGCCATTTATTGAGGCCCTTTTGCACAACCGCGACTGCTGACTTGAATTCCTTATCACATTCGGCTTCTAAGACCAATTCCAGCCTCGAACCGAAATCTACGGATTCGGGAACCGGAATCTCGAGGTCTGGATGGTCCATACAAAAAGGGCAACTGTTGATTATCAATCGTCCGGATAAGATACCAGTATGATAATCAAATTTCGCCCGATATTTTGGGTCTTGTAAAAGTGGTGGCTGCCAAGCCCCATGTTCACCATTCCAACGATACCCCCCTGGCCGACAATCCTCACAAAAGACCATTCCGCACCCTTCACATTTGGTGTAATCGTCTAATTCGCAATCTTGTTCGCAGATGGCACATCCGATTTCATAACCAAAGTCATCTTCATCGGGGAGATCTTTGTATCCAGACATCATACAAATATATTTGTCAAAGATACAGAAAACCCAAATTCTCGGAGATCAAATCATGGGTCGGTTTACAGGCTCCCAACACAAAATGGAAACTGATCAAGAATATAGTGCTCGAAAGGGTGCTGCCGCCGATATGCGCAAAAAGAAATTGCCTAGACAGATATCACCGAGCCCTCACGAGCCACTTGCCAACCACAGAGCAAAGAAACAAAAAGAACGTGGCGACAAATTACCTTCTAAGATTTCACCGACTTTCGAAGAGAAACTGAATAATCGATTCGCCCCAAGCCCCATCGTGGCCGATTTCGATATTCTCCTGAATGCCGCCACTGACACCAATTCCTTCCAAAGTGCCGACGATCTGGCTAATTATCTCTCGGAAGGGGCTCTTCTCCAACTCAACAAGATCGGCTCAAAGGCTCTTTCCATCCCTTGTGGCGAATATATGGTCTGGACCACTGATACCGGCAATACGATGTTGGTACCTACTGATCTGAAAACGCCTGAAGGAGAAGTCTTCGAAGCTCAGGAAGATCAATACGAGCTTTTCACTCCTGATATGTTGAACAATTACAATTGCTTCGGCAAAGCCATTCTTGAGTCCGAAACGGCGGAACATCCAAATTTTGGGGAAAATCAGGCTCAAACCGGTGGCGAAGAACAATTTGAAGGCCCACATGGTGGATTTCAATCCAAAATCCACATGCAATCAGTAAACCGAACACCAATCGCTCGTGCGATGGAACAAAAAGGTTTCACCGTTACAAGTTTAGCCAATGCTTGTGGTGTTGATCCCCCGGCCATTTCACGAATTCTCCGCACACCGAAAGACACTGTTGGTGATCCGGGTGGTCGAAACCCGAGCATGGGACTCGCCGCCAAGATTTCAGCAGCTCTGAAGATGGACGCCGAAGCTCTCTTCCCGGATATTTTCAATGTGCCCAAACAGGACTTTTCGGCTCGTGATACTCCGGCCAACCGTGGTAGTGGCATGAAGGGCGCGGCTCACGGCTCTAAACGGAAAGGTGCTGCTACTGAAAAGTGGACCCAGGGAGCGAGGGGGCAGCAACAGAATGAAGACATCACTGCCTTTACGAAAATGGCCAAGAAGCTCGCCAATGACTCCTGAGCAGATTTCTCGTCTTATAACCGAGCACCCCGATGAGTACCGGGATCTTCCCGATACGGACCAGTTTGGTCCGGATTATGATGAGATCAGGCGTACGAATCGATACGGCGATTTTACAGTTCGACCTTTTGATTATGGATGGGAATTCTTTCACGACGATTACGACGGTGCTCCGGACGGTAATCGTTGGGGAGGGCACGGAAGGTCGTTGGAGGAAGCAATGACTTGGCTACTCGAGTTGGAACAAGAAATTGCGGATCAACGCGCAGAAGAAGAGCAGGATACTATTGAACCTGACCCTTTTGGAGCCGCCGAGAGTTTTGGGGCCTTCCAAGATATGCAACACGGGGATGAAATCGAAGAATCATTAGATGCTCCCCTAGACGGCCCGAATCTTCAAACAGCTTCTCCGAGCGAAGTGCCGGAAGATAATGAGCTTTTAGACGTCGAGGGTGAGGATGATCTAGGGCTCGACAGTGACTCGGAACAAGAGATGGCCCTGAAGACCGATCTCGAAGCTCAAAAAGAAGCTGAAGAGGCAGCCCTTCAGCAACAGCAAAAGGTTCTCGAACCCCAGATCGACGATCTCCAGCAACAAGTAGGAGATCTTAACCAGCACGCTCTCAGGGGCCTCTCTCAGGTCCAAGACGGCTCTCATGCTTTGGGGGGTATGGATAAGCAATTGATGTCTGTCCAGCAGCTTCTTCAGTCTCTTCGCCGGTCGGTTTAATCCTTCCCGGCCTTCTTGTAACAATCCTGCATAGGAACTATCTTCTGTTCCAAGTGTATTTAACACTCAGAGACTATACCGGATTTTCCACCTAATCCCTGGCAGTATGAGGACTACCAAGATGGCCGACAAGATACCAGATATCAAATTCGATTACAAGACGCTGCC
The DNA here is from genome assembly GCA_041617575.1 of Nitrospirales bacterium. Classification (GTDB taxonomy): domain Bacteria; phylum Nitrospirota; class Nitrospiria; order Nitrospirales; family UBA8639; genus Nitrospira_E. The sequence goes on from JBFJON010000117.1 coordinate 5,627, forward strand.
GCTCAACAAAATTGGCCTTGAGTTGAAGGTGGCCGAAACGCCCGCCG
>JBFJON010000118.1:0-5610 GCA_041617575.1 Nitrospirales bacterium
ACATGCCGAGGAAGAGGACTCCGCCGCCAGCAAGTCCCAGGAGGCGCTGTCAGCCCAGGAAAGCCAGCAAGAAATGGGTAAGACAGAAGAAGGGATGGATATCGAAGCGCAGTCTCGTGCATCCAAACCGAGTTTGAGCGAGGAGGGACAGACCGACCAACCCTCTGAGCCTGAGACAAAGGCAGAGGGCGATTAATAATCAATTAGCAACGCTCACCGGAAAATGCCCGGCTTCCTCAAATTAATAAATTCTTAAGTTAAGTATGAGAAGACTGGGCTGTCTTTTGAATAACCAACGGTGGGTTGAAATAGGAATAACCCACCTCTAAGCCGGTGAGTACTAGGCAAGTTTAATTTGCATCCCAGACCTTGCCGAGCAGGATGGTCATGCCTGCAAACAGGGTCCATTCCTGTGAGGCACCATTGAGTCCGAAGGCTATGCCCGTGTCCCCGACGAACCGTGGTGAGAAGAAGTAACTGGTGGAAGTCAGTAATTGTGTGAAGGGTTTGACATCACGCCTCACCGTTCCAGCCAGTTCACCGGCTACTGACCATTGTTCGGTTAGTCCATAGGCCGTGCTAGCCGCCCAAAACAGTTGATTCTTCCCTCCTCCTCCTGGTGCTCCACCAAGGCGGGTATATCCCAAATTGAGGTCAATGCCTAATGCGCCGATCCCGCTGCTATAAATGCCGGTGACCAGGTAATCTGTCTGTTGCCTGCTGAGGGTTTCAGGAGCCGTGGGAATCCTGGCTCCAACTTCCAATCCAAAGGCCGAGGCGGACTGGGGTGATGAGGGAACTTTGAATTTGAGTAAAGGCGTCAGATCTCCGATCCCGGCTAGGGTGGAACCCTGGTCGAAGTCCTTGACGATCAATGCCTCACCTCCGATTAACAGTCCTATGTAATCCGAAAAGGCCAGTTTAAATACGTATGGAACACTATGGAGATAATCGTCGGTCGCTTTTTCTTTCAGACTTTGCCATCCCATCTCCATTTCTACATAACCAGGAACAGGAAGCTGAGCCGGATTTGAAAGGGTAGGTCGATAGGGGGTGGCCTGAGGTTCCTGCCCTAGGCAAGATTTCGGAATAAAGGTCTCTCCCAGAATCAATATTCCACAGATTAAGAACAGGGTTATTAGATTCAGTCGTGTTTTACGGCTAGACGGCAAAGTGTCAATGACCTTGTCTCGTTCTTAGATCGATAGCCTGGCCATCATTTGGCGATGGTGATACTGGGTGCAATTCCTCTAGGTACGTCAGTGACTGTCATTTGGAACAGTTGGTAGAGCAAACGAAAGGCTTCCTGGTTCCATGAGCGTTGTTCAACATCAGCAATGGAGTAGACATGGCCTTCATGGGTGACCGAAAGACTGGCATTCGGTGGCGTGGAAGAGGTTTCTTGAATATCCATCGTCCGAACAGGGTTTTCAGTGACTATCCCCGTTCGCGGGTCGGGATCGACATGATATTCGGGTTCTTCCGAGATGGTTCGACCCAGAAAGTTAAGAATCCTATGAAAACTCCTGAGCCGAAAGGCCCCTTCCATAGGATACTCGCCCCCTGGATATTCAGGCCGGATGTCGATCAGGATATCGTTCAGCGGCCACCGATCCGCCTTGGCCTGCAGAACCAATCGCTCTTGATTGGAGATGTTTGTCGGGTCGTAGTTCGTAATGACGGTATGCCCGACCGACCGTTCTCGTAGGGTATACGTCTTTTTTTCTGTTTCCACTCTAATCTGATAGTTGGCTTCCAAGGTTTGAAAGTTTTCGGCGGACAAAGAGGCGAGAGGTAGAGTCCATTCCTTGTCATACACCAGTGGTTTTACATACAGTTGATTGTGGTCTTGTAAACGAGAAAGGTGGAGAACGGTTTGTCGAAATATTTTGTACCCGTGTGTGTCTGAAGGCCGATTATGGAAGGCAGTTTCTTGCCCATTCGTGGTCAACCGGATCTCACCCGCCATAAGTCTGAGGAGCAAGTCAATGTCGACACCCTGCCGGAGCAAAAGCGTCATTTTGGTTTCTTGAAGTGGTGTTAAGAGCCGTTGAGTGAAGTCTCCTCCTTCAATAGGGTTTATGCTGAACGTGGGATTCTCCGCAACGGTCCCCCCAAAGATTGGTGCCAATGAAAACCCCCCATCTAAGCCACCAAGTGGCGGCGTGGCACCTGCGGTGAATCGATAATCAAACGTGGCCGCGATATTGGAAATAGCTGTGAAATGAACTGGTTGATGATGGTGGGATCGGGCGATGTTAATCAACAGCTGCTCCACTAGTGCGTTGGTTGCGGAATAATCATACGCCACCACGACGTGTTCCAAAGCTTTCGGAGATATGCAGCCAGATACCATAAAAGGCAGGCTCCAGAAAATAGTGGATGACAAAAAAGAGAATGGAGTTTGTTTCTTATGCACCTTGCCTCTCTCCTTTAGTAATTAAGCTTTTATTGAGAGTGACCCCTAAAACGAATATTAGAAAACTCAATGCCTATGTTTTATTTGGAAGGGGAACTTTTTGCCGGCTCTTTTCTTTGGGGCCAGCAAGCCCGCTCAAATTGTGCTCTAACACAATTTGAGCGGGATAGACCCGAAGCCCTTGGTTACATCCAAGAGAATGGGCTGACGTGCTCGTTAATTCTCTAAATGTAGGTTGGATAGTCTTTCCTTAGTTAAATGGCTTTTTAAGAACAACTTTTACTCCTGCAATGGTTCCGGTCACCGCGTTACGAACTTGTTCTCCAGCGGCTGAGCTGATCTCTCCGGCGGCCTTTAAGGAGCTTGTGGCGGCCTCTGAAGCCGCTTCCGTGGTATTCACACCGATCTTCTTAGCCCCCTCAATGGCGCCTTCTACCGCATTTTTGGCTGTCGTGCCGACATCACCACCAACTTGGCCGACTGCTTTCACCATCGAACTCGCAGTATGGCTCACCGTATCTAAAACTTTTCCTCCTATTTCTTGAGTCCCTTGAATAGCTCCCATCATCGAGCCTTTGACCGAAGAAGCCAGGTCCCCGCCAAGTTCACTTGTGGCCTTCACCAGACTCCCTGCTGTATGACCGATCATTTCAACAGTTTTTTCTCCGACTTCCTTCGCAGCATGAGCGGTTCCTATGAGCGTTTCTTTAACGGTGCCTCCTATGTCTCCTCCCACCTCGGTCACACCTTTCACGATAGCCGTAGACGTTTTTGCCACTGCCTCTGCAGCAGACACTCCGATGTCTTTAGCCCCCACAATCGTTCCTTCAATGGCTCCCTTGGCTGTTTGGGCGATATTTCCCCCGAGATCCGAGGTTGTTTTGATCAGCGTCGTTGTACTGGTCCCGACCGCATCGAGTGTATCGGTGGCCACATCCTTCGTCCCTTTCACCACACCCAGGATTAAGCCCTTTGTTGCAGATCCTACCTCACCGCCAATTTCCGCAATTCCCTGAACAGATCCGATAATGGTGTTTTTAATTAAGTCTCCCGCCTCACTTCCAATGTTTTTCGTTCCTTTTAATGCAGTGACCAAGGAACCACTGACTGTCTCTAACGTTGCGTTGGTGACATCGCCGACACCCTTGATCGCTTCGACTAAACTGTTCTTGGCCTTTGCAATGAATGATTGTTCTTCTGACATGATAACCTCCTTTATGGTTGATGAATGGTGCCCTTAAAAAGGCTGAATTATTGTAATTCGAAATGTGATGACGATTCTCGATTCACTAAGCTACTCTACTCCCAATATTACTATTGGCTTTCTATATATGTGTTCGCGCGAATATTTTTCATCCTTGAAAAGAAAAAGTCAGTCTTCTAAAGTGTTTGACTCAACTGAGAAGCTTGTTGTATGCATCAAGGGCCGAGACTTTGTAACATTCTGCTAAAGTGGGATAGTTAAACACCGTTTTTAAAAAATAATCCAAACCGCCACCCAATCCCATCACAGCTTGACCTACGTGGATCAGTTCGGTTGCCCCTGTGCCAATCGCATGCACTCCCAAAAGATGATGTGTATCCCGATGGAATAACATTTTAAAAAATCCGGTATTGTCACCCATGATTGCCCCGCGAGCAATTTCCCTATAGCGAGCCAGTCCCGTCTCGTAAGGCACTTTGCTCTGACTCAATTCTTGTTCGGTTTTCCCGACCATGGAGATTTCCGGAATAGAATAAATCCCAACGGGAAAGTGATCGATCATGAGGTCAGTCGGAACATTGAATGCATAACAGGCGGCCAATCGCCCCTGTTCAGAGGAGGTTGCTGCCAAGCTGGGATATCCGATCACATCGCCAGCCGCAGAAATATGGGGCACGCTGGTTCGGAAATGGTTATCGACTTTCAAACGGCCGCGTTCATCTGCTTCCAGACCGGCGGCCTTCAAGTTAAGAGCTTCAGTTGCTCCTAAGCGGCCGACAGAGTACAAAACCAGGTCAGCGACGAGGCGCTTGCCCGATTCGAGATGAATGAGGGCACGATTTTGAGGACTAGGCGCAATTTCCAGGTCCTCGACTGTTTCATTCAATCGAAATACCACATTCTTGTTTCGCATCTGATGAATTAATTCGTCCACAATTTCATAATCCAGGAATTCCAAGGGTCGGCTTCGCTTATCCACCACAGTGACTTCAACCCCTAATTCCGCAAACATGGAGGCATATTCAATCCCAATGACCCCTGCTCCCACCACAGCCATGGTTTTGGGTAGCTGTTCAAGATTCAACACACCGTCGCTATTCACCACCATTGTTCCATCTGTCGGGACGCCAGGTGGAGGCGAGGGAATCGTCCCTACCGCAATGAGAAAATTTTCAGACGTGATCTGTTTACCTCCTCGCTCATTTACTATTTGGAGCGTGTGCGAATCGATAAAGGCTGCATTTCCAATGAGCATGGCCACATTATTACGGAATAATTGATCTTTCAATACCTCACCTTCTAACTCTATAACCTCCTTGACCCGAGAAAGCAATTGGTTGGCCGTCGGACGACTAGAGGGAAAGAGCTCGTTTTTTTTGAGGAAGTTCTGGCCAGAAGAGAAGGTTATGATCGCTTCACGAAAGGTTTTGCTGGGAATCGTCCCGGTGTCCAGACATGCCCCACCCACGACTCGCCTTTTTTCAATAACTGCCACAGTCTTCCCAAGTTTGGCAGCTTGAACGGCTCCCCGTTGTCCGGCCGGTCCGCTCCCGATGCACACAAGATCATAATCATACTTGTTTTTCGAGGAACGGCTCATCTTTCATCATTCCCTTTGAGTTTTTCCCCCAGTTCTCGTCGCCAAGCTATCTTCCTTCTTTTTTGTATTGCTGGGTTAAAGAATTGATCTTCTTGAACTGGATACACGGCCTCTTTCACAATCCTTGAACGCTGATGGGATAGCATATGGTGTCTAATTGACATAGGTGTGAAACCGTGACCATATTTGTGTGGTGCCATCATGAATGAATTAATGTTCAAAATAGTGGTTACTTCCCTTTATGCAGAGGGAGAAACATCGTCGCGTTCTCACGGCGCAGCAAGAGAAGGGCGGTGTCGTGGCGCCCGAGTTGTTCCGTCAGTCGTTCAAAATCCTTGACTGAACGAACCGGTGTTTGGTTGATGTCCAGGATAATGTCACCTTCCT
>JBFJON010000119.1:0-5583 GCA_041617575.1 Nitrospirales bacterium
CACTGTTCCAGCAAGTGAATATGCTCCTTCTTGGTCGCCATCTCGGCAAACGGCACCTGATGCGAACGCCAGGAATCCTCGGTTTTTTTTCCATCCACTTCCTTGGGACCGGTCCAACCCTTAGGACTTCGCAAGACGATCATCGGCCAGCACGGACGGGCGGTCTCCCCCTTTTCCCTCGCGCCATGCTGAATGGCGTGAATCTCCTTCATCACCTCATCCAGCGTGTTCGCCATGACCTGGTGCATCGTTTCGGGGTCATCTTCTTCCACAAAAAACGGCTTATAGCCGCAGCCGATAAATAAACTGTTCAATTCGTCATGGCTGATTCTGGCCAACACTGTAGGATTGGCGATTTTGTACCCGTTCAAATGCAAAATGGGCAATACGGCTCCATCCAACTTTGGATTCAAAAACTTATTGGAATGCCAGGCAGTGGCCAAAGGCCCGGTTTCCGCTTCTCCATCGCCCACCACACAAGCGACAATCAAATCAGGATTATCAAACGCCGCGCCAAAGGCATGCGACAACGAATAGCCAAGCTCTCCCCCTTCGTGAATGGACCCGGGGGTTTCGGGAGCCACGTGACTGGGAATGCCCCCCGGGAATGAAAATTGTTTGAAGAGTTTTTTCATCCCTTCAGCATCCTGAGAGATGTTGGGATACACCTCGCTGTAGGTTCCCTCTAAATACGTGTTAGCCACCAAACCGGGGCCGCCATGCCCGGGACCGGCAATGTACAGCATGTTGAGATCATGCTTTTTAATGACGCGATTCAGATGGACGTAGAGAAAATTTAACCCTGGCGTCGTTCCCCAATGACCCAACAGGCGGCGCTTAATATGGTCAAGCGTGAGCGGCTTCGTTAACAATGGGTTATCAAGCAAGTAGATTTGTCCGACGGACAAATAATTCGCCGCGCGCCAATAGGCATCGATATCAGCAAGTTCCTGTTCTGAAAGCTTCGTCGACATAGATTGCTCCTTTTTACTTTTTCTCATCAACATAGATCCGAATGCTACTGAATAACCCGTCCTGGAAAGAACCAAACATCACCATCACTCCCCTCCTCCAACCAACTCTTTGATCAGCTCCAGTTCATCACGTACCAATCGCGGGGTCAGAAAGTGTTTACGCACATGTTCACGGGCAGCCCGGCCAAACGCTCCCCGTTCACCGGGATGTCTCAGAAGGTGGAGAATTTTTTTGGCACATTCTTCTTCATCATCTTGAACCAGGTACTGATGATACTCTTCCGGATATTGCATGGGAATGCCTCCGGCTTTTCCGGCCACCACCGGTTTTTCTTTCCAAAAGGCTTCCGAGACGACCAGACCGAATCCTTCCCGGATAGAGTTTTGAATCACGACCTCGCATCCGCGTTGAAACATATTGACCTCGGCATTACCGACACCACCCAGATTTGTAAAAATAAAAATATTGGGATCTTTAAAGGATTCCTCCTCGACCTGATCCATGAGCACCCACCCTTCAGGGTCATCACCGGCCATCGCCCCGATAAACACAAGTTGAACATCTGGGATATCTTTCTTCACCAATTGATAGGCTCGAACCACACCCATCGGATTCTTCCATGGATCAAACCGAGAGACTTGCAACAAGACCGGGCGTTCAGGATCGATCCCCGAATCCGCCATGGCTCGCTTACAGATTTCAAGGGGCAATTCCATATTTTTAGTCGCAAGAGGATCAATGGCGGGAGCAATAAACGCCACACGTTTGGTCCGAAGATCAGGCAACACAAACTGCGCCATCGTAAAGACCATGGCATCGTACTCTTCAAGAAAAGGCCGTAAAAATCGGCTCACTTGCTCATCGGGATGCGAACTATCAATATGGCACCGCCAAATCCATTTGGCATCCCGTGGTCCGGCAAAGGCGCGAAGGGCCGCAGGTTGCGGATCATGGACGACGAAGACGTCATACATTGTTTCAAGCAGTTTGGCACTCTGTTCATTCACCTGGGAATAGAGATCTTGTTCCGCTTGGGTTAATTCATGGGGTTTACTTTGAAGAGCATTATGAAAAGCTTTCGACACGGTGTAGAACTCGGAAGGCGCATGAAGCAATCGCCAGTCACAGTCAATGCCCAAAGCACTCAGGATGGGAATAATCCGGGGAAGGAGTTCCGCCACACCACCACCATACGCCGTAGAATTGATCTGACAGATCCTCACACCTTTTAACGCCTTGGCTAGTTCGTAAATCTCATCGATCAGTTCGTCACCAACCAGCCAGCGGTAATTTTCAATGTTGGCAGACTGAAAACCTGATCGCCTTCCAATATTGACCTCTTCAAGCATCAGGATCCTCCTCAGTCAGCAAAAAGTAAAAAGGGAACTGTGAGAAGAGGGCCTGAACCCGTCATGCCAGTCTCTTCTTCTGTCACTCCCGCCCCTATTTGCCATTCCCGCTTGCTTGTGGCGGGAATCCATCTGCTGTTCTGTTCGGATGGATCCCCGCCCCTGCCAATAGCAGCAGGGGCAAGCTCAACGACCGCGAGGATGACGAGTTCGCCTGCCACTGTAGGCATGACGACAAGTGGGCTGTTGGTTGAGCCCGCATGCTCAATGATATCCGACAGTGCCAGGTCCAAGTCGCAATCTTCCCTATGACGTTTTGGATTGTTCAAGACAACGAATGGTCTCTTGCGCAATCAGGCTTTCCTCATCGGTCGCCACAACATACGCAGCCAGGAGTGAGTCGTCGCAGCTAATCGTCGCAGCATGTCCTGGTGTCAAGTTGATGGCCTGCTCATTACGCACGGAGTCCAATTGCAACCCGCACCATTCCATTCCAGCGCTCACTCTTGCCCGTATCTCAGGTGAATTCTCCCCTATCCCTCCGCCAAACACGATGGCATCCGCCCCATGCAAGACAGCCAGATAGGCTCCAATATATTGTTGTATGCGATAGCAAAAGATTTCGATAGCCAATCGGGCCCGCTTATCCTGTTCTTCGTTTACTGCCTTCAGCAAAACTTGCATGTCAGAGGATCGTCCCGATACCCCTAATAGACCAGATTGTTCATTCAGAAGTTGCTCAACTTCCGCCGCGTTCATGGCATGGTGTTTCATGAGGTAGCAGACCACGGCCGGATCCACATCCCCCGACCGCGTTCCCATGACCAACCCTTCCAGAGGGGTAAATCCCATGGACGTCTCAACTGAATGTCCTTGAGCAATCGCTGAAATGGAACAACCGTTTCCTAATTGAAGCGTCAAGAGGCGTGATCGCTGAAGGGGTTGCCGCGCAAATCGGGCATAGCCTTCTGCCAACGACGCATGGGCGATGCCATGAAACCCATATCGTCGGATGCCCGTTTTTTTAGCGAACTCCAATGGCAGGGCGTAGGTTCGAGCATGTTCAGGAAGGGTGTCATGAAAAGCTGTATCAAACACCGCCACCATTGGCACGGTCTCGCCCAAGGCCTGTTGCAACGTCCGGATTCCCGCCACACAGAAAGGATTATGGAGCGGAGCCAAGTTGCTTAGTTGTTCAATATGGTGGAGTGCATCGTCGTCAATGCGCACGGCTTGAGTGAAAGCTTCTCCTCCATGTACGACCCGATGTCCAACCGCTTCTATGTCTTTCCAGTAAGCATAGGGTTGTTGACGACCTTGTAAAATTTCACACATCCATTCAATCGCGGCACTGATATCTGAAATTTGTCGATCGAAAGTACGGTAACCTTGGCCGTTGGTCAAAACGCACTTAGCTTCTCCTCCAATACTGGCGATCTTTCCATTGAGCAGCATGCTACCCTCCCTCAGTTTCAGGTCTTCGGAAGAGCAAACCATATCATGCACCGAAAATTTCAAGGATGAGCTCCCACTATTGACGACTAATATTTTCATATTTTTCACAGTGCCTACTGCAGAAATTTCTTTAGATGAGTGGCCGCATCCTCGGGAAGGATCGTGTTGATAAAGATTCCTGATCCCAATTCAAATCCCGCGATGGTCGTCAATCGTGGCAAAATTTGAATGTGCCATAGGAAGTATTGCTTCGTTTCATCCTCGGGAGGAGCCGAATGGAGGATGTAATTGAAATCAGGGTTGCCGAGTGCGTCATCTAGTGTCTTGAGTGTCCTCCTGAGCACATCTGCCAGTTCAGCGAGATGACCGGGCTCTACATGCCCAAAGGTGGCTTCTTCATACCTGGGTGCAATCCAGGTTTCAAAGGGGACACGGGAGGCAAACGGATGAAACACCACAAAGCGTGTCGATTCAAACAGCAAACGGATTGTGGCCGCACGTTCCGCATCGACTAAGTCCCGGTAAAGACATCTCCCCGTATCATCAAAATGGCTAATGGCTACTTCATACTTTTTCCGAATCAGTAAGGGAGCCACGGGAGTTCCGACAATTTGGGAATGCGGATGAATGAGTGAAGTTCCAGCTCGCTCGCCATGATTTTTAAATAACACAATACTTTTCACCTGAGGATCCTGTTTAAGTGCGCAATAGCGTTCATGAGAAGCCTGCAACACCAATTTAACTTCATTGGTTGTCATCCGAGAAAGACTATGATTATGTTGCGGGGTTTCAATAATGACTTCATGATGGCCCACGCCTCCCATTTCTCGAAAAAAATGGCCATCTTCCTTTCGATAGGGTTCCACATTCAGCCCAACGGCCGCATATTTATTAGGAACGACTCTCAAACGCCAATCGAGAGGGGAATCGTGGGGATAGCGAATAATATCCGGAGGTGTCAGGTTTTCCTGTCCGGGACAGAAGGGGCACGCCGGATCATGGATCGGCAAAGCTGATTCAGCGGCGGTTTTTTGAAAGTCATCAGGACGCTTGCCTCGATCCGTCGCAATAATCACCCAGTCCTTAGTCGTCGGGTCTTGCCGAAGTATAGACATGAAATTATTCTGTCAACACACCAAACCACACAGGTTCTGTCGAGGATCCGGCTTGCTCCTCACAACAACATTCCAAGCGTTTTAGGGACAAGACATGTTTTGGATCGCTAATCTCAGTGAGATTAGCATCTCTGGACCGGGGAATTCTTCTACAGAAAGCCATATGGCCCATGGTGCAAAAAGCATCATAAACATCTTAGATGCTCTTCAGAGAGCACTCAATTAAGACCGGGAGGATCCTCATGATCTTCCCCAGCTAAAGTTTTGGCCTCTTCTCCTTTTCTAACCCTTCAAGTTCCGACATCACTGCATGGAGCAACTGCCTCCGTTGCTGAAAGGCTTTTTGAGGAAGATCCTGGCTTAAGGATTCCTGTGCCGATTCTGGCATATTGACGAGAGCCTCAGCCTCCGCCATCCTCGCCAGGGCATAGGTTTCGACATACTCATGCGTGGCCCCAAATGTTTGTCGCAAAAGCTCTTCGGTCTCTCCATCAAATTCCATCCAATCAAGAGTTGCCCCCACCTGGGCATGACCCAACTTTTCTAATTTTTCAAGTTGGGCTCGAAACTGATCTAAATGTTGCAGCGGAGAAAATGAGGCATTGGTATTTGACATGCGAACTCCTTTCAATCTGAAGGTTTTATGGCAAAAAAACTTCAGTATTTATCTTTCGTGATCACTTTGGTGA
>JBFJON010000120.1:0-5561 GCA_041617575.1 Nitrospirales bacterium
CCGAAGATTTTACGCCAATTCTTTTATCATCTTCTTTATCCTGAACAGCATAAATTGTATCGTAGACGATGGCCCAACAAACCGTAGCAGCAAAGAGCAGCCAGGTGCCGGACTCTAATTCGTTACGAACGGCAGCCCAGGCCATGACCCCTCCCCAGCCAAATGCAACGCCTAACATCAATTGTGGAATGTGAAGAAAACGCTTGCAGAAGGGATACAATCCTGCAAGCAACAGAGCCACAGGGCTGAGTAGCCACGTCAAAGGATTCAGAAAGTATAAGAGTCCGACTGCAATGGTGAGTAAAATGGATAATAAAATTAGTGCATCCTTGGGGCTTAACTGTCCGGAAACTAAGGGGCGGTGCCGGGTCCGATCGATCTGGCCATCGAAGGAGCGATCTGCAAGGTCATTCATAATTACCCCGGCACTGCGCATGATAAAAGATCCAAGGACAAAAATAAGGAGTAAATTGGTTGCCGGCCATCCGTGGGAAGCGAGGACTAGTGACCACAGAGCCGGAAAGAGCAGAAGCAACGTACCGGTTTGGTTGAACAGCCGAATCAGATTGGCAAAGCCTTTGAGGCGAGGGACGAAGATGGATTGGGGAGAATCAGATGGCTGTAAAGTTGGCATTAAAGGATAGGAATATGTTCTTTTCACAGGTTAAAGGGGAAAGACAGGAAGTCTTCAAATAAAGGAACCGGAGGTATTGTAAGGCCAGTAAGGTTATAGAGTTCTTTATTTTACCGTGAATCGCGTGATGCAAAGAATTTTTTCAGGTTGGTTGGAGGGCGCCACCACGATCATCCATTCCCCGGAATGAACTTCAGGTTTCAGAGATTTTAAGCTCCACATCCGATACCCTGAAGACGGCCGGATGGAAAGGTTCACTTCCGAAACCATCGTCCAGGTACCCTCGATTTGATGATGCCAACTATGACGCAATTTCCCCTTGGTTGTGGCCAGCACCTTGGTCCAGAATACTACTTTTGAGGTTTGGGATGTCTTCACGGTGGGAATCGCGGCTTGACCGTTTTTGTCTTTTTCACAGTATGCCGGGGGCGAGAAGATACCTTTTGGGTTTCGATTGGTCACATCCTTGGAAAGGACGACTTTTTCAATATGAAAGCCCGATTCGGCCTGGACAGGGGAGAAAAACAACATCAACCCCACGCCTATTAGGCCACACATGAATATGAAATCAGCCACACCCTTCATGATTTCTCCCCATCTTCTCAACAAACACCAGATAGGAAATTAGGATATCTTTCCACCCATGTCAATGGAAGGGGAAAGAGCGAGCCTAGAGGAAGAGTTATTATTCGCCTACCTGTTCCACGCAACTTTAGTTGACGATACCAAGTGACGAAAGGTATAAACGACCCCATCAGCAATACTTCCAGTGAGGGTTGTAGATCGATTTCGATTCTCTGGCTTCTCCTTCTCCTGTCTTGAGCCGGCGTAGCTCAGTGGTAGAGCAACGGTTTCGTAAACCGTAGGTCGGTGGTTCAATCCCACTCGCCGGCTCCATTCCCGCTCCTAAACTGTCCTTCAATAAGCCAAGGAAACGGTTGTCCTTAGGATGTCCGTGAAATGACAAACTTTGTTCTACACTCAGGTCGAAGCCAGCAATTTTTCATTCGTAGCGAGACGTCATTGTAGATTTCGGCTAGTGTATGATAAGGGCACAAACGGTTGATTTAGGATGAAAATCAGGTAAGCTACGACGAGTCTATTGAGACGATTCATATGAATGACTGATGTTAATATGTCCGATTATCGAAAATAAACCAACGAGGAGGGAGACTCTATGGCTCTCACGAGTGAACTGGAAGTGATGACCCCGACACAAGATTTCAAGACTTCTCTAGGATCACAAAAATCGTTTCAAGTCCCGATCCCGGTTCTGCAAGCCAAGAAGGAAGTGGTGGCGTTTTTTGGTGCAGGCGTCGAATGTATCGGGGAAATTTGGTACGAGGGAAATGTGCAAATTGATGGGCGACTAGAAGGAACCATACATGCCAAAGGCACCTTGGTCATCGGAGATCGAGCCGTTGTTAAGGCGAAGATTGAGGCTGGGACCGTGATCTGCAAAGGGAAAATTCAAGGAGAGGTGGTTGCTAAAGAATCGATTAAACTTCTTTCTCCTGGATTGATTGATGGGACGATGAGTGCCCCTCGGCTCTCCGTAGAAAACGGAGGCGTATTCAATGGACGTGTTAGCATGGGGGCTTCATAAGCTTCTGGTCTTTATAGACCAGAAGTTCCAGCCGACGTGAACGATATTCTTATCTGTTCGTGGGAGATGTGCCATTCCTTGAGATCAATTGGTCTCTAAATTACAACTTTCAATGGGTTCAATGTTGGGTGTTCGACCTTCTCTCTTTATAATGTCTGATCCCCTTTCGTTAAAGGTTGTTTTGAGTTTTTCATCTCCTATTTAGGAGCTCCTTGCCACCCATGAAAAACCTGTCCTTCCTATGAATTGTCGGGATTGTTAACGTCTTTTCTGCATTCAACTCCAACCTACCTTTCATTAAAGATCAGCATCGTTCACTGATAGCCAAATACCATTGTTCTAGGCTGTCGATGATCTTAACAGCAAGTTAATCTAAATCTGGGCAACTCGTTCTTTGAGTAGGATTAGATTGTTTCATTTTGTCTTGTTAGCAGGTATTAGCTGTGAGTTGTCTATGTTGTTTGTACCAGATATTTAGGCACACCCTTTGCTCAAACGAAAGAGTGAAGCAACACTCACAGAAGGAAAAACATGAAAATTTGTGAAAAATGTCAAGGTTCAATGGTTATGGAACGAGCCGTGGACTTAGAAGTCGGGTTAAGTATATTGTACTTTGCTTGTCTAAATTGTGGAAAACGTCAACAAGCAGAAAAAGAACCACGACCCTTGATCCATTCATCTAATGATACTCAGTCAATAACAAACGGAGGAGCGTGATGCAGCAAGAAAATCGACAATTAACCAATGATGAAAAAAAAGCGGCAGAAGCGGCCTTCAAAGGGGCGCCATTTGACCCTAAATGGTCCGAAGGGGCGCGAAAAGTCTATTTAGGCCTTTCGTCTGCAATGGCCAACAAACGCAATGAAGCCTTTCAAGAAATTCGTCCTTCCCAGACGAGGACGATCTCAAAGCGAGCCGTGCCCGAAATCAATCAGCGATCACGAATAAAATCTACCTTGTGGTAGGCATTGTCACATTTCTCCGTGGGGACAATCCTGTATAAGGTTGTCCCCACCGTTATTTACCCATATCTCTCGACAGTCTGATCTTCCTTAACTACAATTCATTGTGCATTTTACAAAATTAGGAGAATCTAAACCGCCTCTTTCTCTGAACTCTAAGAAGATTTCAAAAATTACACTGGCATCAGGCTTGCGGTTTGAATAACTATATAGAGAGTCATATGCCTCAAGAGACCATCTTCATCGGATTTGGTTCGAACTTAGGAGATCGACAAGAGCTTTGTGATCGAGCAGTCGCCCTCATGAATTTGCTTCCTCTTTCAAGGGTTATCTGCGTGTCGTCGTACTATGAAACCGAACCAATCGATCCCGAAGGGAGGCTGGGGACAACCTGGTTTTACAATGGTGTGGTGCAGTTAGAGACGTTGTTGAATCCCACTCGCCTTTTGAACATCCTGCAAGAAACGGAACGAGGATTAGGCCGAGATGATAGAAATCGGAATGGTCCGCGGACCATGGACTTCGATATTCTTCTGTTCGGCCAGCACCAAATTAATCAAGCGGGGTTAACCGTACCTCATCCTCGCCTGCATCTGCGTCGGTTTGTTCTTGAACCGTTGGTGGAATTAGATCCCACCTATATGCATCCGACGTTGCACCGTTCCCTGAATGAGCTGTTAGAGGATCTTGATGACACGAGTCAGGTGAAGAAACTATCTATCAAGCCTGGGACGAAATATCGCTCACGACCCGCTTGCTCAGTTCCGCCCATATCATAACCGCAATGCGCATTATCCGGTCCATTCGCGGACTACAGACTTGGCGACGTAAACAGGATAGCCAAAAAGCCAAAATTGGCTTCGTGCCGACGATGGGCGCCTTGCATGAGGGGCATCTTTCCCTCATTCGCCAGGCGCGAATACACTGCCAAAATGTCGTCGTCAGTATCTTTGTCAATCCCCTGCAATTTGGACCTGCCGAAGATTTAAGTCGTTATCCCAGAACGGCCAAAATCGACCAACAGTTGTGTCGGGAGGCTGGCGTAGATCTGCTCTTTTGGCCGTCAAGTAAAGAGTTTTACTCCAAGGATTTTCAGACTTCAGTAAGGGTGGATCGGCTCAGTCAGCGCTGGGAGGGCGAGGCGCGTCCCACGCATTTTGAAGGTGTCACGACTGTCATGACGAAATTATTGTGCCAGGTCCGTCCGGGCCGGGCCTATTTTGGGCAGAAAGACTACCAACAATTGTTGGTCGTCAAGCAATTAGTTCAAGATCTGAACATCGATACGAGAATTGTTCGTTGTCCCACGATTCGAGAATCGGATGGCCTTGCCCTTAGTTCCCGCAATCGATATCTTTCAGAAAGCCAACGACACCAAGCAGTAAATGTATCGGCAGCGTTGCGCCAGGGTGTGAAGTCGATAAAATTGGGGAAACGACATGTTGCGACTATTCAAAGGGAAATGAAGAAAATATTAGGCAAATCGGATGGGATGGCCATTGAGTACCTTGCAGTCTGTGATGCAAAAAATTTGGAACCGCTTACCTGGGCGAAGGGAAACATGGTTCTATTAGGCGCGGTTAGACTAGGTGATATCCGTTTAATCGATAATATGCTAGTCAACGCCACAAAGAAATCTTGAGGTTTAGAAGATTTATGAGAGGATTAGGTATCTTGAATAAGTTTGTTGGGAAGTTCATTGGGGTTAACCTCGTCATTTTCTGCAGGGAAGGCATCTGCTAAAACAGCTCCACACGTCTTAATCGCGTGACATAGGGATTCGACTGGGCTTCCTTTTTGAAATCCATTTCGGATGACACCTACCATGTCATCCCAGGTGTGTAGGGGAACCTGATCAATTATGGGATGATCCGTCAAGACCTCAATGCGGTGTTCCAGTAAGGAAATTAAAATTAAGACACCGGTTCCCAGTTCGGTTCGATGAAGTCCATGTTCCAGAAACGCCTGATGGGCACGCAGATTGACTTTGTAGGCCATTCGTTCGTTTGACGTCAGTAATCGGATCACAGGGCTAAAAGACCCCAACCAATATCCTAGACAATAGGCCCCGATTACAGGGAGTAAGAGCCACCCAGCATTAGTGGCATGCCATCCCCAGGGCATCCATTCCCATTCAATCGTCAAGAGAGTACTGAGTATCAAAAAGGCGCACCCAATTCCTGTTTGATACCGAGCTTCGCGGTAACGAGCCGAACGTTCAATGATTATAGGCACGATTTCCCCGCGCGTATGGAGTTCAGCATCGGTGACAGCTTGGCGAATACGTTCGTGATCTTGATCTGAAAAAGTCATTTACCACCCCCCAGAGGCGCCGCCCCCGCCAAATCCACCGCCACCC
>JBFJON010000121.1:0-5548 GCA_041617575.1 Nitrospirales bacterium
CAATCCTATACCTACTTCACGTGGCGCAACTCCAAACAGGAAATGACGGAATATCTCACCGAACTCACACAAAGTGAGATGAAAGAATATTTTCGGCCAAACTTTTTTCCGAACACCCCGGACATCTTACCTGAAATTTTGCAACAAGCCGGACGACCGGCTTTTAAGTTTCGATTTGTACTGGCCTCAACCCTTTCTCCCTCTTATGGAATCTATAACAGCTTTGAACTCTGTGAAAACCGCGCCATTCCGGGAACCGAGGAATACCAGGACTCAGAAAAATACCAGATCAGACATTGGGATTGGGATCGTCCCGGAAACATTCGGGACTATATTACCCGCATAAATCAGATTCGACGGGATAATCCAGCCTTACAGTCCTTTACGAATCTGAAATTTTACGAATCCAACAATGAACACATTCTTTTTTATGGCAAGATGACCCCAGACAAAACTAACATTCTCTTATTAGCAGTGAATATGGACCCTTATGCCGCACAGAAAGCGCGCCTCATCATTCCTCTAAAAGAATTCGGTATCCATGAAACGGCTACCTATCACCTCCATGAACTCATTCAAGATTATCGCCACGACGTAGTGGGTCCGGAATACATCGTCACCCTAGATCCCAACACGGAACCGGTGGCCATTTTCCGCATTCAAACCTAAACGGAACAAGAAACTCCTTCAAACAAAGCAGGGTATCTCCCAACGCCAGGAAATACCCTACTTTTATTTAGTTGCAATTTTATAACAGGAAATTAACAGAGAATTGGGTTTCATGAAATTATAATATTGGAAAGCCAAATGAGATATTGGACCATAAGGACGGCTTGTGCAAAACTCCATCATTGGCTATCTGCAGCGGCAGTTTGTAATTCCCCATTTGCAGGTACCACTTCGAGTTCCTCCCCCGCCGCCAATCCAGACGGATGACCCACGTCTTGGGATTCCCAAACACACCCGTAATGGTGGCCAGGGGCCGAAAACCAGGAAACCTGTAGGCATCGAGGAGACGTTGTTGCAATCGCATCCGGGTATCATGCCAAATCATTCCTGGGGTGAAAACCCACAAACTCTTTGGTCAGCTTGCCTTTTTTTGAATATAAAGAACTAAGTTTTTCCCACACAAATGCAGAAGACCTCAAAAAAAACAAGTAGTATTGATTCTGAGGAGCGGCCACTCTAGCATTTTGTAAAGTGGACCTACTTTAAATAAAAGGGAGGACTCCAAAATGTACGTCTTACATAAGTTATTCAGTTTGGCAACCTGTTTCCTCGCTTTTATTTTAATCGCACTCCTACCTACGGCATCTTTCGCATCGGACGCTTGGCTGGATGGTGATCCCAATGCTATCTGGACCAGACCTCCAGGCTTCTACAAAGAGGCGGCCGACTGGTATGGCATTATTCATGTAAAACCCGGTGTGACCAGGGTCAGATTGGCTGGTGACTTCACTGAGTGGGAGACTCATGCCATTGATCTCACTAAAACTCCGGATGGCAAATTTTGGTGGTTTAAAGGTAGAGACGCGAACTTTCAACGACCCCCCGTCGCTGGGGATCAATACAAGTTTATTCTTAACGAAGGCCAGTCTGCAGCCCAGTGGGTCCAAGACCCGGCGGCGCGCCAAGTAGAGAACTCTGGGTTAAATGCCAATTCTATTGTCACCATCAGCTCGAATTATATTTGGCATGACAGTGCCTGGTCTCGACCAGGATGGGAATATTACCTCATTTATCAGGTGCATCCACTGCGCTTTACCGACAGAAATGATTCGCTTACCCCTCTGCAGCAGATCACCAAAGAGTTGAATAACGATGACTCCAATGACTACCTCAATGAGTTGCATATCACCGCGCTTGAACTTCTGCCTGTGAATGAATTCCCAGGAGACTTTAGCTGGGGTTACAACCCATCTTTCTTCTACGCTATTGAATCTGCATATGGGAGACCTGACCAGTTAAAGCAGTTGGTAGATACTGCCCACCAAAATGGCATCGCGGTAATCCTTGACCTTGTCTTCAATCATGGAGGGAGTGGGGACAATATTCTCTGGGAAATCGCTCAGAACGATATATTTAATGGAACCTATTTCGATGGCGACACCGTCTGGGGTCCGATGGTGAACTTTGACAATGATGTTGCTCGGCATTTTTTCGTTCAGAATATCGCATACCTGGCTAGAGAATATCACATCGATGGCTTCCGCTTTGATTTTACTCGACCTATTCACAACGAATTCGACAGTAACATTCGAAAAAGAGGGTCCGGAGGTGGCTGGAGTTTTTTGAGAGAGATGCGGGAGAAAACGAAAGCAATCGATCCAGGTATTATTTTGATCGCCGAAGAGTTACCCAATACCTTGGAAGTGACCAAGGAAAATGTCGGTACCCAATGGAATGGGGATTGGCATGGCCCTTTTGATTCTCAATGGTTAGACAGGTTTCATGACGATTTCAAGAACGTTTTGACAGGCAAAGATGGAGGGCATTTGGACCACCTCAAACAGGTCTTCACTAGTTTTGGCGATAGTTGGCATGATGGCTTGATTTACAGTGAATCACACGACGAGGTTGGGAATACTGATGATAGAGTTGCTAAACGTGGCCGTGAAGGCAAAGGCTGGGAAATGAGCCAGATTTCTGCAATCGGAACTATTCTCGCTCAAGGCATTCCGATGATCTTCATGGGACAGGAAGGCGGCGAATCTATGCAGTTTGGTCAAGACGATAGCAAATTGCCTGCACAAAATC
The DNA here is from genome assembly GCA_041617575.1 of Nitrospirales bacterium. GTDB lineage: Bacteria > Nitrospirota > Nitrospiria > Nitrospirales > UBA8639 > Nitrospira_E. Next base: position 2,758 of record JBFJON010000121.1, read on the forward strand.
CTGGTGCCTATGATCCGGGTACAGGTACGACATGGTGGGATGACCGTATTCCAGTGAGCACCTATGAAACTGATCCTGGAAGGAATAAGGTACGCCTCTGGTTCCAGAAGATGTTTGACATCCGCGCAGGTGATTTGGGCCGCTTTGCGCATGGTGATATTCAAATCACCCATATCCACAATGCCAATGGAATCATGGCCTTCACCAGAGATAACGGCAAGTACCTGATTGTGCTCAATTTCAAAGAGAATTCATGGCAGCATTACGATGTAGGCGTATCCGGATTGTATCAAGAATTGGCAAACACGAGTTGGCCAGTATTTAACCTTGGGGGTTACCCTGAAAAGACGAGGGGCGGTTGGCCTGCCCACCATATCTCGGATGTTCATATTCCGGCCTACGGAGCTGTTGTGCTTGTGCGGTGGAATTAGAAACAAAGTAATTTCAACTTAGCAAGCTGCGAAGGGAATGGGTCCTATTCGCAGCATCGTTACCTAATCTTTTAGGCGCGCGCGGCCTATTTCCAATATTGAAATGTCTGAGACCGCGAGAAACAATTATTACCATCATGGAACAATTGTAGCTCCGCGTTTGAGTATTCATCCCACCAATTTGTCAAATCCCGTTCACCTTGACACTACCGTTCCATGTGTGAGGCTACATCATATCCAGACAGCCGCCGGTATCCCACCCGACGCTGGAATCATTCACTTATCTGGTCAGAAAGCAGACTGTACAGCATGATACCAGGTTGGGAAAAAAGACCACGGAACAAAGCACCGGCAATGTTGACCGTTACCGTGATGATGCTGGGTGGCATGTTTGCAGCATGGCTGGCTTTTGGCACAAACGGGAGCAGCCAAGATGATATTTTGGAAATTAAGTTCTGGGCCATGGGCCGTGAAGGGGAAATTGTTCCTGTGCTACTCAAAGGGTTTGAAGGCGAGAATCCGGGTGTTCGTGTGATTGTCCAGCAGGTTCCCTGGACAGCGGCCCATGAAAAACTGTTGACGGCATTTGCCGGAGAGGTACTGCCTGATATTGCCCAGATAGGCAATACCTGGATATCGGAATTTGCGGCGCTTGATGCCATTGCCAGACTGGACGAGTTGGCAAAGGCTTCTTCCACGATTGAGGAACAGGATTATTTCCCGGGCATCTGGGCGACGAACAGGGTTGCCAATTCACTGTACGGGGTGCCCTGGTATGTGGATACGAGGCTTCTCTTTTACCGGCAGGATATACTCAGGGCTGCCGGGATTGTTCGTCCTCCTCGTGACTGGAATGAATGGATCCAGGCCGCTACGGCCGTGAAGCAACACGTTGGGAAAGACAACTTTGCCCTTTACGTGCCACTGAATGAATATGAAATGCAGGTATCCCTTGCTCTTCAGCAAGGGGTTCCGTTGCTGCGGGACGGTAATCGGTATGGGAATTTCTCAAGCCCTGAGCTGGTGGCCGCGCTTGATTTTTATCTCGACTTTTTCCGCAAGGGGTTTGCACCGCCTTCCAGTGAAACGGACATTGCCAATGTGTGGGATGAGTTTGCACGCGGCCACTTTACGTTCTATCTGACCGGGCCGTGGAATATTGGCGAATTTCGCCGCCGGTTGCCTGCCGATATGCAGGATGACTGGATGACGGCAATATTGCCGGGGCCTTCGGGTCCGGGTGCATCGACAGCGGGCGGTTCAAGCCTAGTGGTGTTTAAAAATTCAGAACAGAAGGATGTGGCATTCCGGCTTGTTGAATTCCTGTCCCGTCCAGAAATCCAGCAACAGTTTTACGAGATAAGCGGCAATCTGCCGCCGCGGCGGTCAAGCTGGCGTGGAGACCGGCTTGAATCAGATCCTTACCTCGTAGCCTTCAGGGAGCAACTTGAGCGCGCCCTTCCGGCACCGAAAGTCCCTGAGTGGGAACGCATCGTGCAGGAATTACGCATGGTGACAGAACGTGCTGTCCATGAGAAATGGACGGCCGCCGAGGCGGCGAGTGAACTGGATAGCCGGATTGATCGCATTCTTGAAAAACGTCGCTGGATGCTGGCGCGAGATGGGGAAGACGGGTCGTGAAATCGTCTGTTGCAGGGTGGCTGTTTGCGGGTCCGGCACTGGCGATCATTGCCGTCTTTTTCTTTCTGCCGGTGCTTGCTGCATTGGCCATCAGTCTGACGGACTTTGACATCTATGCTCTCGCCAACCTTTCCAACCTGCGGTTTGTGGGTTTTCGAAACTATGCCGATCTGTTGCAACGGCCGCTTTTCTGGCAGGCTTTGGGTAACACCCTTTATTTTGTGCTGGTCGGTGCGCCTCTTTCGGTGATGGTTTCACTGGCGGCGGCATTGTTACTGAATGAGCAGATGGTGCGTTTCAAAGGATTTTTCAGGACCGCACTTTTTGCGCCCGTGGTGACGACGATTGTGGCCGTGGCTGTGATATGGCGATACCTCCTGCATACCCGGTATGGTCTGATCAACTATAATCTCGACTGGTTGGGCTTGCCCACTGTGGACTGGCTGGGTGATCCGCGTTTTTCAATGCCGTCAATCATCCTTTTCGCGGTCTGGAAGAACTTTGGCTACAATATGATCATTCTCCTGGCGGGCCTCCAGGCGATACCTAGCGATCTGTATGAGGCTGCACGAATTGACGGTGCCAATGCCCGGCAACGTTTTTTCTATGTCACATTGCCTGCTCTGGTTCCCTCGCTGTTTCTCGTGGGGGTGCTGACCATGGCCGGGTACTTCCAGTTGTTTGCCGAACCCTATGTGATGACACAGGGCGGACCTGTC
>JBFJON010000122.1:0-5533 GCA_041617575.1 Nitrospirales bacterium
GGTTCCTCAGGCGGCCTGGGATAATCATATGCCCGATGATCTCAAGCTGAGCAATTGGAGGCCGGATCGTATCATTGAAATAGGTTTAGCGAATCAGGCATTGTTCTAGATGTTTTCCTTGGCAACGTTTCAAGGTACAATATCTCAAAGACGGTGTCGTAATCATTATCTAGGGAGGGAAAAGAATGTCTGAAGGACGGGCAGCACTTCGAGAGAGCAAATTCGGGAAATTAACGGTAGGTGCGATTATGGAAAAGCAAGTTCAATCCGCAGAGAAAGACACAACGGCTGAAATGATAGCGTCTTATATGATGGATGGTTTTGGATCTGTGCCAATTGTGGATGAAAACAATAAATTGGTTGGGATTGTGTCGGAGTTTGATCTGTTAGCTGCCCTGCGCAAGGGCAAGAAATTAAAGGATGTGGCAGCAGGAGAGATCCTCACCCCTAATCCGGTTTCGGTGACACAGGATACGGATGTTGTCACTCTGATGGATGTTTTGCAAAACAACCATCTCATTCGCGTTCCCGTCCTGGACAATGTTGGCAACCTCATTGGCATTGTTGCTCGCCGAGATCTGCTACGAGGCTATTTGCAAACCTCGGGGAGTTGAAGCTCCCCGAAGAGTTATGCTACTGCCTTCTCTCACCGTGTTCGTTCCTCCCATTTTCTAACATTATTGAATCTGGGCTTGTTCTTCTCCTCATCATTCTAGGACGAGCGCGAGCCATGAGTCTGTGAGTTTACGACGATGAAAGATCGAGTGAATGAAATTGTCAGCGCCCCAGGGTTTGAACGCGTGATCATGGCTTTCATCCTAATCAACGGGGTCATCTTGGATATGGAAACGTCATCGTCCCTGGTGTAATACTATGGGGACCTCTTGCATTTAGGGAATCACCTCCTTCTTGCTTCTTGGGATTTTTATTCTTGAGGCTCTACTAATCTCATGCCCGAGAGCCCCGTGCTTCGCACGGGGGTGAATGGCACCATTTTTAGGGGGTTTGGGGGACAGATTCCCCCAAACATCCTAATAAGGTTTTTGAGAAGCCCGCCCTTTGGGCGGGGTTTTTCACTACAATTAGAAAACATACAGTTCTCGCTTTTTTTTTCGAGTCTGACCCCTATAAAGGTTCTGGAGATTATTGTCTCACTTGGCTGAGGGCTTTTTTCACCGCTGACTTGCAGGCGCGTTTCCTATTTGCGGGTAGTTGTAGAGAGTCGGTGGACAAATGAAAAGGTTCGAAGAAGCGAGGTGGAAAACAAGAATCGATGAGGAGAACTCAGGGAGCTGAAAGAGTGAAGTTCAGGATCGGGGTGTCGATTTCTTGCGAGATTTTGCGTTTGAGGAGGGAGTGGAACGCCAGCGATCTTGTCTGCGGGTGATTTCCTCCTCTGAGATTCGCGTTTCCCATTCTTCTACAAGACCGGATGGCCCTCGGTGCCACCAAGTAGAAATGTTTTTTGGTTGGGGTTTAGCTGGTTGTTCTACCATGGTTCACATGACCTTTTTTCAAGAAGGTGATTCTTTTCCACACCAATTTGTGGGGAATTGTCTACAAAACGCCTGGCTTTCTGAGGAAAACACGACTAATCCTTTTAAATAAGCAAAAGCCGTGCCATAACCAGTATTTGTCGAACGTATCGTAGGACTAGGTGTGTTTTGATAGAAGGAAGTGAGACCCAGAGCTGAGATTGGGCTTTTTGGCTCATTCTCATGATGGGACCAGAAATAGGAAAGTTCGAAAAGATTCCACGACTGACCTGCCCCCATTCTTTGGCCACTAGGCAAGCCAGAGTTTCCGAGTATGCTAGGTCCCCTCTTTTAAGGCCGGTTGTAAGGCGAGTTTTCTGACTGGTTTGGCTTCCTCGATCCTGTCCGATTGCCTGCGCAGGCAGGCTTGGACTAAATACTACACAGGCCAGAAATACCCCCAGAAGTTTTTTTAAAATGCGGGACATCCATGATTTCTTCCTTTGGAACCGTTGTAAAAAAAGCTTACGAAATTGTTGTTACCGGATGAGCAGAACCCAAGGTGGATATGGTTCACCACAATTGGGATTCTGTAAAATGCCAGAGTTGTTTTAGGAATGTTCCCCCCAAGTGGGTTTGCTGGGCAATGTCAAGGTATGGCGCGGAGTTTTGAAGAGGGAAACGCCTGGAGCTTACCCACCCCAGTATGGCTATGAGAAAATGTGTTAGGGCTGGGGTTCAAATGAAAAGGTTTGAGATGTTGGATGAAGTGGCCAAATCCTTTCTTTGTTGAATGCTGAATGCGGCGTTGAAGTGTTTTCCCCCAGTAGGAGTCTGGTGAGGCGCGCCAGACCTGCTCATGCAACCATTGGAGGCTGGCACGGTCACGCACGAGGTGGCTCAGTTCTTTTTGCGTGAGGGATTCTGGTCCCTGGTGAAAGCATCGTTTGCGGAGGGCAAGGATCATTTTCTGTTTCTTCCCTCCGCGATGGTCATGGGCCATAGCTTGATGAACTCTGTTGAGGACTGGATCCACGAACGCCTGCACGGCGGGAGAGGAAGATCCGGCCTGAGTATCCAACAGAGGATATGGACTGTTATTCAAATCATCCAACAATGGTGAGCCGAATCGTTCTTCCTGAACCTGAAAAAACCTCCAACGCTTCAGCCAGTCACCGGGGCCCACTCGGCTGAGAAATACCGACGTCGGTGCCGCAAAAATCAAAGGTCCTGCTACTGGCAGGGACCAATAAAAAAACATCTGATCCAGCCAGAAGGCAAATGCCGCCCAGCCTCCGGCAAGCAGGGTTCCAGGTGCTTGATGGAGAATCGCAGCCGACCAGCGGGTTTCATCTGTCCGATTCTGTCCTGCCCAACGCAAGGTGACGTTGAGCAGGGATTCCAACACAAACCGACTATGCGCAAGCATTCGAATGGGCGCTAAGAGGGATGACACCAGAATTTCTCCTAGGACACTTGGTAGGAGGCGAATGAACCCTCCATGATGGGAGACCCGCCGACAGCGTATGACATCAATGACCGCCAACAATTTTGGGAAAAACAGCAGAAACAAGGTGCTGCTGGCCAGTACGATCGCCCATTCCGGATTCCATTCGGGCCAGAGCGGAAACAGGCTATGGGGTTCTGGGAAATAATTGATGGGAACAAGCACAAGACGTGCTGCTTCGATGGTGGTCAAAATCAAAAAGGCCAACCATAAGGGTGAAGCCAGGTAGGACATAATCCCGTTCAAAAAAGCCATTCGATGAGCCGGGCGCAATCGAGGTTCAAAGAGCATGACCCATAGATGCTGCAGATTGCCTTTGGCCCAACGTTTATCGCGTTGCAGATCATCCACCAGTGTGGGAGGGGATTCTTCATGGCTCTGGAGTAAGTCTGGTTCTAACCAGACCTCATATCCGGCCCGCCCCATCAATGCCGCTTCCACAAAGTCATGGCTAAGGATTGAGCCGTGAAAGAGCCCAGGTCCGTTCAGCCGCTTGAGGCTGCAGTGCTGCATAAACGCCCGTGTGCGGATAATCGCGTTGTGCCCCCAGTACACCGCTTCACCTAGTTGTAAAGATGCAAGCCCCGTTGTAAAAATTTGTCCATACATGTTATTGGCAAATTGCTGGACCCGCGCAAACATTGATTGGGCATTGATCAGGGTAGGACTGGTTTGAAGAATGCCCGTTTGCGGTTCGGCTTGCATGAGCTGCACCATCTTCACCAGCGTCGAGCCACCCATGAGACTATCGGCATCGAGGACGATCATGTACTCATAGCCGCGCCCCCAGCGGCGTAAAAAATCGGCGATATTGCCGCTTTTATAATGTTGATTCAAGGTTCGGCGTCGGTAAAACAAACGTCCGCCTGCTCCCAACTCCTGACAGAGTTGGTGCCATGCGGCTTGTTCAGCTAACCAGACATTAGGATTGCGGCTATCAGAAAGAATAAAAAAATCAAAATGGTCGATCCGACCGGTCTGTTCCAGCGATCGATACACTGCGCGAATCCCGCTGAAGGTTCGATGAATCGGTTCGTGGTAAATCGGCATGACCACTGCCGTCCGCGAAAGGGGTAGTTCATTCAATTCTGCTGAGGCATGGCGTTTCAGTAAGGAAAAACGATCGCCTCCGAAGCAACGGATGACAAAGCCAAAGATTCCCATCCAAAACCCAACCGATATCCAGGCAAACAACACAAAGAATAGGGTGATAATGCCTAACTCAACGAAATTTCCCCCGTGATAAGGAAGAACCGCAGTCATATAGGAGGAAGCAATCACCGATTGGGCAAGAACGAGTATTGTCAGTAAAGCACGCCGAATCCATGCGGCTCTCCTCCAGCTCACCTGCAGTTTCGCCGTGATTGGTTGCTGGACGTCGTCAACTATCGCTTCACTGATTCTCATTCACTAAATCCCATGCTGCTGCGTGTAATGGGTGGAACGGTTGTTGGGAGCACCGGATTCTGAATGGCAAAGTGTTCATTCACCCTCGCCATGACAAAATGAAGCGGATCTTCCTGCTCTGAAGCAAGCCCCGCCTCAACCAGTTTGAGAGCCTGCATGGTCACCTCACGGGTTAATTCAACCCCCATGGACGATAAATAATTGCACACCCGCGAGAGGGTCTGTTCGGCAAGAGATCGGGCCATTATTCTTTTACCCCTGTGAGAATATTATTATTCACTGGTAGGCGGTATGTCCAGGTTTCGGTCAAGGCTGTCCTCTCGTTGTGGAGAAATGCCCGCAAATGAAGCGGATTTTGGGGAGAAGGTTTTGCGAGGATTGACAAGCGCCAACCTTTAATCTGTTCATGGTATTCCACAAAATGCTCTAGAATTTCCCCTCCGTCTAACGCGGTCACCTGGCCGTTGATGGGTGCATTGGGAGACAGTTTGCTCAATGGGCCGCCGTTAAAATCGACAATGACCCGATAGGCGTTGGGAGCTTTTCCTCCCCCGATACGATTGCCATCTCCAATAAATGTGTTGAACACGGTACCCATCGGATTTTGCGGGATATCGGCCTTGCCGAAACTCACATGATAAGCTAACTCCAACGGAGTAGCGGGGGTCACGGGCGATTTGGGTGTCCAAAAGGCCACAATGTTGTCATTAGTTTCATCCGGGGTCGGCAATTGAACAAGCACAACCCTCCCTTGCTCCCACTCACCTTGGGTCTCAACCCATGCGCTAGGACGTTTTTCATATCGTGCACCAAGATCTTCATAATTTGAGAATTTTTCATCACGTTGCAGCAAACCGAAGCCTTGGATCTTTTTAGTGCTGAAAAAATCCATTTCCAGGGTGCCAGGATTCAGAATTGGCCGCCAAATCCATTCATCGCTGATGCCATCATGGATTTGCAATCCGTCTGAATCATGCACTTCCCGGCGCCATTCTCCTGGTGGTCGGGGTGTATTCTCTCCGTAAAAAAACATGCTGGTTGGCGGGATGCCGGTATAGCGCAGGGCAAACGCGACACCGTAATGTTTTTGCCAATCCTCCATCTGGACCGGATAAAATCCCCGGCTGGTTTCCAACTCGAAATA
>JBFJON010000123.1:0-5495 GCA_041617575.1 Nitrospirales bacterium
ACAAAGTTGGTTTGATTGAAATTTGGTTGTGATGAACGATTTACTGTGTCGCGGGGTTTTTTGACTGTGAAGAAATGAGCTTTTTCGGTTACAACAAGATTTTGATTAAGGGAAACAAAAAAATCCTCTGTGAGTCTCGGCTCACAGAGGATTTCCTCTAATGTTATGCGAGGGAAAGGCGTTACTTGAAGCGTTTATTGAATTCTTTGACGACTTCGTTGGTGAGGTCCAGTCCATCTCGATGGTAAAGGGCAATTTTGAGCGTGTTCTCGCTACCCTTATCAATGACGATATCAAATCCATGGCGTTTAGCCACGATGCTGGTGGCTTCCTGAATTTTCTGCATGTATTCCTGAACGAGTTCTTTTTGTTTTTGGCCGAGTTCAGCTTGAAATTCTTGCCCGCGTTTTTGCCATTCCTGATACTTTAGTTGAAAACGCTCTTGTTTGCGCTTTTGCTCCTCGGCACTCAGTTTATCTTTGCTCGCTTCGAGTTCCTCTTGGAGCTTCTCTAATTCCTTTTGGTCATTTTTCATAACCGTTTCTCGGGCTTGGGCATGTTCTTTGAGGCCTGCCAACGCCCTGCTGCCGGATTTAGATTGTTCAATGACAGCCTGAGGATCGATGACACCCACACGAAATGATCCTTTCGTGGCTGCCAATGCCAGTTCTCCAACCAACCCAAGGGCACACAGGCTCGCTATCATGATCAGGCAGAGTTGTTTTGATCGTTGAACATTCCACAACATCATCTTCATCGTACATTCCCTCTGGTAATTAAGGACGAGATTTCGTGGACCCGCCAGGCGGCACGAGTAGGAGACTCTCGGTAAACCACGTGAGGGTACCGAGGCCGCATGAGCCTGTCAAGTCGTTGAGAATGCCCAAATCACAGAATAGGTTTTTTGGTATATTAATGACTTCTGACTGTCTAGCCATGCTTTGTGTCACGTCATGAGAGAGCATTCGCCACCACTGAAAATTGTCTGTTTCGGAGATAGTTTAACGTTGGGATATCAATCGCCAACTCTTCGTGCTCCATTCGTGGAGAACATTCCTTATGGCACCTACGTGCAAGAATGGTTGGGTGACAGAGGACGGGTGTTGGTTCAGGGCGTGTGTGGTGAGACGACGCAGGAGATGCGGTTGCGATTTCAAAAGGATGTGCTCGACCACCTACCCCAGGTCGCCATTATTCTTGGAGGAACGAATGATTTAGGTTTGGGTATCAGCCTAGCCACGATGATGGAAAACCTGAGGTTCTTCTATGAACAGGCGCAAGCTCATGGAATTTTTCCAGTTGCTGTGACGGTTCCGTCCTTGCGAGATGATATTGGGCAGGATGATGTATTTGAAAAAGGCCAATCATTACGAGGGATCACACCTGATGTAGAGCGAGCTATTGCTTTGCGTGTCATTCTGAATAAAGCGATCAAAGAGCTAAGCTTTGAGCGACACTTCCCAGTGGTAGATTGGTTTGCTGCGACCTGTGACCCCAAGACGCAAGAATTAACTTCTAAATATTCCAATGATGGGTTGCATCTGACGACTGCAGGGTATCGAAAACTTGCAGAGATGATTTGGGAACAGGTTTTGGAAGATCTGGTGAAAAAGGAAACTAATTTCTAATTCGTAGTAGGGGGAATATCGGGCGTTGCCCAGTGTCTTGTCTTTTCATCTCCAGCGGGGTTATCAGAAAATATTTAAGAGGTTCATGTTGGCTGGATTAGGAATTTGAGTTGGATGAGGTAGAAGAAGCAGAGGAGTTTGATCCTGAAGAGCTTGATTCTGAAGAGGTGGACGAACTCGATGAACTTGGTGCAGAAGAACTGCTGCTACTATCACTACTGCTCTTGTTCGACGAACTGTCACCGCTGGGTTTGCTTTCGGAAGTTCCCTTGCTATCAGCTTGAGACGTCGAGTCTTTTACTTCGGTCTTTTCCCCTTTATCCTCTGATTTTGCGCCGGGCTCTTTGAGCTTATCGGAATAGTCAGTCACATACCATCCGGTGCCTTTAAACATGATCGCTGGGGCAGAAATGATTTTATTAACGGGTTTGGCTTCTGCACAGCCCAATTGGTCACAGGTTTGGAGCGTGGGATCAGTCATTTTTTGATTGAGCTCAAACCGTTTTTCACAACTGGTACATACATATTCGTAGATTGGCACGTATAACCTCCACAACAAGACTCGGTTCCAATTTTATAAGAGGGCTCTTCAGTGACCTAGATAAGGCCGTTTTCCCTCAGGTCAATAGGAATGGCTAATTTGCCAGAGAACGATATAGGAACACCAGACTAAAAATAAGTCACTATTCTAATTGCTCAGTAGCCTGAGCCAGGTGTTGTAGGCCTTCCTCAATGTCCGCTAATGGACCGGTATAGGAAAACCGGAGATGGGAATCCGTTCCAAAGGGTTCTCCCGGAACACAGGCCACTTTCGCTTCATTCAGGAAATAATCGGCCAGGGCAAATGGGGTGGCCAAAACTTTTCCTTGAAAACGACGACCCAATAAATTGGCCACATTGGAAAAGGCATAAAAGGCCCCTGCCGGCATAGGGCAGTGGATGCCCGGAATATGATTTAATCCTTCCACGATAGCCCGTCGCCTGACATCTAACTCTTTGACCATATGCTCAATGAAGTGTGCCCCCCCTTGAAGCGCCCCCACTGCGGCTTTTTGTGCAATAGATGAGGGGTTGGAGGTACTTTGGCTTTGGATGTTTCCCATAGCCTTGAGAATGGGTTCAGGGCCAGCCGCATAACCAATGCGCCAGCCGGTCATGGAGTAGGTTTTTGAGACCCCATTCACAATCACGGCATGGTGAACCATGTCAGGGTTGACCGTCACAATAGAATAATGTTGTCCGCCGTCATAGACCATCTTTTCATATATCTCATCAGAAATCACGAGCAGATTATGTTGGATTGCGAGAGCCGCGATCCCTTCTAGTGTCTCTCGGTTATACATACTCCCGGTTGGATTACAAGGGGAGTTGAGGATGATGGCCTTAGTCCGTTCGGTGATGATCGCTTCCAAAGCTGAAAGATCGATCGCGTAGTTCTTGTCTTCCGATGTTGGCAAAAACACAGGTGTGGCGTCCGCGACCAGAATCTGCTCCGGATATGAGACCCAGTAGGGTGCCGGAATAATCACCTCATCTCCAGTTTCAAAAAGTGCCATAGCCAAGTTAAAGAGGGTATGCTTGGCACCACAGGAAACCACAATTTGTGATCGGGAGTAGGTGCGCCCCTGATCACGTTGAAATTTTTCGATAATGGCATCTTTGAGTTCATCAATGCCGGTAACTGCCGTATATTTGGTAAATCCGGATTGAATGGCAATGACAGCGGCTTGCTTGGCTTCATCTGGGGAATCCAATGATGGCTCACCAGCTGTGAAGTCAAAGACCCTTTGGCCTTGAGCAACTAACGCTTTGACCGTGGCTGAAAGTTGTAAGGTCAGTGAGGGAGTAATGCGCGTGGTGCGGGATGCTAGCTTCATCCTTGAGTCCTTCGTATTTGGGTTTTGAGGCGTTCGGCTACTTCCGGATGTAAAAAGTGATGAAGCGGGCCTCCGACAGACGCCACCTCCTTCACCATACTCGAAGTGAGGTACGAATATTCTTCGCTCGCCATCAGAAACATGGTCTCTAAATTCTGATCGAGTTTACGGTTGAGCAACGCCATCTGAAATTCATGTTCAAAATCTGAGACCGCTCGAAGTCCCCGAATGATGGCTTGGGCACCTCGTCGACGCACATATTCGACAAGTAGGCCATCAAAGGGTTCAACAACGACGCCGAGGAGATCTTGGGTCGCAATCTTAGCCAATTCGACACGTTCCTTAAGATCGAACAATGGGGCTTTGCGTGGATTGGGGGCGACGGCGACTACCACTTGTTGTACAACATGAAGACTTCGTGCAATGACGTCGGCATGTCCGCGGGTAATAGGATCGAAGGTGCCTGGGTAAATGCCGATAGTCATGATTCAAGACTCAACGTGTGCTGTCATTACTGATTCTGCGTTTGGTCGATAGAAGGTCAAAGCACTATCGCCATACTTGACCGTCCGAGTAAGCGTCCATTTCCCAATGGATGATGGCGGCGTTACTTTAGAATAATGTTCATAAATAATGTGGCCATTACTGGCAACCAAGTCGGCGTTCTCTATCTGTGTAAGAAGAAGGTGACTGTGTTCGTATCGATAGGGAGGGTCAATATACAGCACGTCGAACGGTTGCCATCCTACCAAAAGTGAGTTTTGGATGGCGAGTACCACATCATGAACCAATACCAGGCTTTGTGCGTCTACATTGAATCGAGCCAGCGTGCTCTCAAGTAGCCGACCAGCCTCAAGATTCTGCTCCACGAAGATCGCTTTTGCAGCTCCTCGGCTTAAGGCTTCAAGCCCGATGGAACCACTGCCCGCAAACAAATCGGCCACACAGGCTCCTGGAATGATCGGGCCTAGAATGGAAAATAAGGCTTCTCGAGCTCGCAGCGAAGTCGGACGAATCCCTTGCCCCTGTAACGTGGGAATTTTTCGCCCCTTCAAGAGTCCTGTAATAATTCGTATTGAGGAGGTGATCATCCGATGGTTGAACCATAGCACAGACACCAAAATCCCAACAATCATAAGGACTTTTTTACACAAATGGAAAGCTTTGACGGGATGAAAATCCCCTGCGTATAGTGATTGTTGGGTGGATACTTGTTTCCTGAAATTGGGTCCAATGAAGTCTTCGACTCTCAAAAAGGGAATTCTGTCGTGGCCGGAACAGGAGCGTCCGAGAGAATTGCTTTTGGCCCAAGGTCCACAAGGTTTGTCCGATGCCCAACTTCTCGCTATTTTGCTTCGGATCGGGAGACCGGATTCTTCAGCGGTCCAAGTCGCCATGGATTTATTAACTCAATTGGGAGGGTTGCGGGGTCTGGCGAACCGCAGCCTGGAAGAAATCTGTACCATTCCAGGTATTGGCCCGGCCAAAGCCGCGCAAATTTTGGCAGCGATCGAGTTGGGTAAGCGGGCCTTATCCACGCCGTTAACCGAAGGAAAACGGATTCAAGGGAGCCAACATATTTACCAACATTATTATCCCCTGTTGCGAGATACCCGGCATGAAGTGTTTATGGCTGTTCTCCTGGACGCGAAGCATACGGTTATTCGGGATTTCACGGTGTCGCAAGGAAGCTTGACGGTCAGTATTGTCCATCCCCGGGAAGTCTTTAACCTGGCGGTGCGGGAATCGGCGGCGGCAATCATTTTTGTCCATAATCATCCCAGTGGTGACCCGAGGCCCAGCGAGGTAGACCATGCCCTTACGCAGCGGTTGATCGCTGCAGGCGAGATTTTAGGGATTCATGTGTTGGATCATATCGTGATCGGTGATGGGAAATACGTCAGTTTCGCCGATGAAGGATTTTTTGGTACCAAGGCCTAATCCAAGCGGAGTAAGAGGTGTTCTCTTCAGAGGCTAATCTCCTCCAAGT
>JBFJON010000124.1:0-5488 GCA_041617575.1 Nitrospirales bacterium
CATTTTGCGCAACGTTTTTTACTTACCAAAGATTGGAAAGACTTCATGAAGTTTTAGGCAATAACCTCAATTTTTCGCGCAATTTTTCTTGACTCACTATTATGGAGCAGGCTAAAATCCTAGAAATAAATCATACCCTCTTTATATCCTTTTCTAAAAACTTTTTCTATTATCCTGACCCGACCTGCACGTGCAATTTTTGAGAATTGTCACGTCCTCTCACATTTGAATGCCACACAGGTGGTTATCACTTCTCACCCTATATTCTCGGAGAAAAGACAATGTTGAACCTAGCTCTATATGCCTACATATATTCGGAAAGGAGAGCGCTCATGTTTGGACGAACTGGTTTATTGGCCCTAGTCCTCTTTTGTGTCACAGCACCACTCGCCTTGGCTCATGATCCAGAATCTCATGTTTCACATAAAGTTCCCACACTCAATAAACCCATGACGTCAGTCACTTTAGAACCCAATGCCATCTCGATAACCTTCGGACCTATTGATCTCCCCGCCGGACACAGTGGGGATTTAGCTGCCAGTATGCCGAAGCATTTTTTCAACCTCCCAGAAGACCGCTACATGACAGGATATAAAACCGAAGCTTTCACCAAAGAGGGGAAAGCCCTCCCACGAGAATACCTGCACCATATTCTCTTATTGGATATGGATCAAGATAGCATTTCCTGCCCAGGCGAACCGCTGTTTTTTGCAGGTGCGGGTATGGAAATGCGGGAAACACGCTTTCCTGTTGGACATGGGGTGAAGCTGGATCAAACCCATAAGCTTATGGCCCTCGTGGCGTTTTACCACAAAGCCGCCCCCACGAAAGATGCCATGGCACGCTTTACCATCTATACCGCTTCCAAGGAGAAAGAACTGAACCCTATGGAGGTGTATCAAGTCGGGGTCAATGTGGTGTGTTTCAGTAAATTCGATCAACGACCGGCCAATCAATCAGATGAGGGCATTGCCATTGAAACCGGGGTTCATGTCATAAAAGAACCGCTCAAATTTTTGGTGGATGGATGCGTGAAATTCGCCTACCCTCACGGACATAACGGAGCCTTACTAATCGCGCTAGAAAATCGCACCCGCCAACAGACCCTATTGCGAACCGTGCCTGACGTTTTGCCTGATGGTACCCTTATGGGATTTCCGGACCGGCAAGTCTATTCAGATCCGATTGGGTTCCCAGTGAGCACGAAGGAGGAGTATGAAATGGTCCTCGTCCATCACCGCCCATTAGAACAACAAGGGGATATCCGAGGGATGGGAAATTATTTACTGTATATGACGCGAGACTCCTGCCCCAACACTCAAGCGACTGCCGATGTCGCATCAGCCAAATAAACTCATAAAAATGATAACCTGACGTACAGCGGCAGCTGCCAGCGAAAAATTTTCTGACGCCTCACGCTTCACAGCCTTTTCCGTTCCACTTTACATTCTCATCATAGACAGCCTGGATAGATCTAAAACGATCTCCCCATTCCGCTCGTCTCCAAGAATATCCTCAAAGAGACTTTCCTCTTTTGAGAACACCACCTCTTCCTCGTCAGCTTGATAGAGAATATCAACCGCCGATGGGCTCAATGAAAACAGCGGGTACCGCCGATCGTAAATCAACCCCGCGGATGGAACCGTATATAGGACTCGGTAATTACTCAAGATAATATGTAACTGTCCCTCGGTGACATACAGCCCCCCTGACGTCACTTCTCGTGTCGTGGCATTAACTGGATGACTGACATAAAATGTGACCAATTCCTGAGGAACAGCCAATTCCAACCCTTCCAATAAACTTGGTAACAACAACTCAATCTCTTCTTCACGAAATAGGGGTTCCATCTCAGCCATTCCACTCACCCATATGATCGGAGCAGGCCGATGCTCCCGCACACGAAGACCTCGCAAAGCTTCATGCATTTGTCGGCGAGAAAGTGTAACCGGATGGGAATTCCATGTTTGAGGGAGAGCGGTGTCAGCCCAGGATGAAACCTCTAAACGAACAAAGGAAGTAGGATTTTCATAAACGAGATAAGAATAGAAAGGTGGGGAGGCGCAGCCGGGGAAAATCCCCGCTAAAACTAAGAGAAGGCCATAGCCCCATCGCTTAGGCATTAGCGTCAATAACGTTCAGCGTCATTTCAATCCGCTGGAGCGGATTATCATTACCATCTCGTTGTACATTGACAATTCGGTCAACAAGTTCCATGCCGTTCACCACTTCCCCGAATGCAGTATATTGGCCATCCAAAAAATTGGCATCAGCGACACAAATAAAAAACTGTGAGCCTGCGCTATTGGGATCTTGCGCTCTCGCCATAGACAGCGTCCCGCGTTTATGTGGCGCTTGATTAAACTCGGCATTCACATGATGCCCGGGCCCACCGGTACCGTGACGGGATCGATCGACATCCTTGCTATTGGGATCCCCTCCCTGAATCATAAATCCTGGAATAACACGGTGAAATGTGGTTCCATCATAAAATTTATCCTTGGCTAAGCTCACCAGATTTTTTACATGATTGGGAGCCAGGTCAGGATAAAACTTCAACTGAATGTCGCCCCACGACTCTTCGTTCACATGAATCCCAATCGTGACCCGCGTCTCATCATTCACCACCATGTCAGTCATCATTGCATCCCTTCCTCTGTATCATATTTATTCGTATGGTCCCTTGGGAACCAACTGCGTTCCAAGGCCCTGGCTGATATTCTGCCAATGTTTGCCCTCATCGTCGCTCCGGAATGCTCCACTGCTGGTCCCCACATACCAGGCTCCTGTATCGGCGACCGTCAAACTTTGAATGGCCAGACGAGTGAGCCCTTCATTCATTTCAATCCATCGTTGCTGATCGTCTTTCCAGCGAAAAACACCCTTGCCCGTTGCCACAAGGACATCGGCCTTAATCGGGACGATCCCTCGAATAGAATCATTGGGAAGATTCCGACTCAGCGACGACCAAGACACTCCACGATCAGTGCTCCGAAAGATGCCGCCATCTTGAGTCCCTAAAAAAATATGTTGCGCTTGATTGACAGCAATCACCCGCAGATACCGATGGGGTAATCGTTCACGTGGATCAACAAAAACCGATTGGGAATCAATCCATTTCGATTGACCAGCCTGTTCAAATTGATAATGGTGAAGCCCTTTACCGGAGGTGGCAGCCAATAGGCGCCCATCATCCATCATGGCTAACCCCGGGACCAAGACCTGTTCCAAGCCATCGCCGGTTTTCATCCAGCGCCGTTCAGCTTCATTCCATCGGTACACTCCTTGACCCGTTCCTGCATACACCGTTTTTTCATGAACGAGAAAGGATTTGACTTCCGTTTCCTCCAATCCCTGACTAATGGATTCCCACTGTTCCCCTTTTACTGAAAGACGATACACCCCACCCCGCATTGTTCCAGCATACACATGTTGCCCAGGGGTCACCGCGAGACACAAAAGAAAAGGGTCTGTCAGTCCACGATTGAACACCTCCCAAGATTTCCCTTTATCTGGGCTTCGAAACAGGCCCATACCAAACGAACCGGCATAAACAATTCCGTCCGAAGTCACCACAAGCGTTTGAATGCTCGGTGCAGCTGCCTGTCTTGATCGATCTGAGTCATGAGGATGAATCAGGGGCAAATTTGGTGTCGGAGACTCCGAGGAAGAAGGAGGTCGCGTTCCAGCAAAGGCGGCCGGCGGAACCAGCAATAACAGGACAAACACTCCCAGAATACATCGTGACGCCCTCATGATCGTGAGCCTTGGCTGCATGAACTCCCCATCAATTCCCTCGCCTTTCACGAGCCATTAGGCTCATCGGTCAAACCCGAATCAGGTTCATCACCATTTTGGTCATCAGGCACTAGCTTGGGAACACGGCCAAAAAACTTGGCGCCCCATATGCCAATCTCATACAGCAAAATCAATGGGATGGCCATCAGTAACATAGTAAACATCGTGGCATCCGGCGTAATGACTGCTGACAAAATTAACGCCACCATGGCTGCATGTTTGCGGTATTGAATCAGCATAGAAGCTTGAAGAATCCCCACACGCGCCAACAATGAAAGAACTAATGGAATTTCAAACGCAAAGCCAAAGGCCAACAGAAACTTGACGTTGAAATCCACATACATCCCAACGGCCAATTCTGGCGTAATGGCTCGATCCATGCCAAAGGTGACAAAGAAGTTGATAACGAGCGGTAAAATAATCAGATTACAGAACGCCAGTCCCAATAGAAAAAATCCCAGCCCCAGGAAAAAAAGAGGCACGGCCCATCGCTGCTCCTTCTTGAGTAACGACGGCTCGATAAATTTCCAAAACTGATAAAGAATCATGGGCACACTGACGACTACCGCCGCTAATAGGGAGATTTTGATCGAGGCAAAGAGTGCTTCCGCAGGGGCGTAAAAAATCAAATCGTCGTCGAACGGCCGTTTAAACCATTCGATCAAAAGACCGGAGTAGGAAAAGGCCACGACAAAAAACACCATGATCGTGGCCCCTACGACCAAGAGTCGGCGTTTGATTTCTCGGATGTGGCGCTGGAGCGGGTGCACCACCATATTCATGGCTAAGGTTGGAGAAAAAGCAGCCATTAGTCAGAGTAGGCAAATCCGTAAAAAAAGCAGCGTGAAAGCTTACCCGGGCGTACTCGCTTGTTTCAATGTAGCGCGATATGCTCGAACCAAGGCCGCCATACGATCTTTCTTTCCGAGTTTTTCTTTTTGAATTTGTTTTTTTAGGATTTCTTCTTGGGGTGTCAGCACATGACGTTTGAGCAATTGCTGCAATTCCTCGTCTAACCGGTGATGAGATTCTTCCAATTCCCGATACTCCTCATTCGATGTCCGTAAACTCTCTGCGATGTGTTCTTCGGTCACCATGGGCACCCTCCTTTCACCTGGTTCATCATGAAATTGAGAGAATGGTTATTTGCCGACCAACTGACCTGCCGAGTTCATTCCTCCTTTCTGAATGTGGCGGGCAAGAGGTTCCAATGTCATAAGAATAGCATCCTCAGTAGGATTCGTATAGTAGGATTTTCTAGTGGCATATTCCTGAAAATGAAAGAATTCGTAGAGTTTTTTTGCTGCATGATTGGACTCTCGAACTTCCAACATTCCTCGACAACAACCTTCCTCCATCCCCAGACGTATCGCTTCACCAATAAGCCGTGTTGCCAAGCCCCGACGACGAAATTCTGGGTGAATCGCCAGGTTGAGAAAGCGAAGTTCTTCAAAAACCATCCACACACAAATATAACCAATCACTTGAACTTCAAGTCCATACTCCGAATGAGGGACCACGAGTATTCGGCTAAACTGATTTCCCTTTAATTCAGCCTCAAAACTCTTCTTGGACCAGGGCATCGAAAAGCATGCCACTTCGAGGGCCACTAACAAATCAAGATTTTCAAGCGTCGCCATTCGAATATTCCATTGATTGGAAGCCTGACCAGTCATCGCATTGCCCGCGG
>JBFJON010000125.1:0-5484 GCA_041617575.1 Nitrospirales bacterium
CGAGTGGGCTGAAGAGGTCAAACATATGGTTGACATCTTCGTAGCGAACGGTGATTTTCCTGAAATCAGTGAGCTGGGAAAACGTACCCAAAAGCCCTTTTGGCTCTACGGTTCGGGTTCCAGCCAGGACGGCGCTTCACTGCGTCACCGCTACGCGTGGACGGCATGGGCCCACGACGCCGGAGCATCGTGGTTCTGGGCCTACAATTATGGCAGCAATGACCCCTATGACGACTTTGACGGTCGCCTGGCCGAAAGTACGGCTCGGATGGTCTGGCCGCCGCGCACCAAAGGAGGTTCTATCGTGTTCTCTGTTTCCTGGGACGGAATGCGAGAAGCTGTCGACGACATCAAATATGTCAAAACGCTGGAATGGATGCTGGCGCAAAGCGACTCTCCCCAGGCAAAGCTGATCAAAACTGAGTTAACCAAGATCAAATCCGCGATACCGGAAGGCAGGACGGTTAGGGTTTTGGATGGCGATGAACATGACAGGGTCCAGGATCTAGAAACCCGAAAGTATGTCTCCGGTCTGCGGGAAAGAATAGCGGGCTGGATAGAGGAGCTGCTGTCGGTCGAAACCGGTAGGTATGGCGATATCCGAGTCCAGTGAATGGGAAAGTGCGACGAATGCCTTGTAACGGCGCTATATGTTAAGCCCCTGAAATGCGGGTTTCTTTTTTGGCCGTACTGTTGCACAAGGATAAGGTCCTACCCCATCGAAAGCGTGCCCGACAATCATGCTCCTTCATCCTCTATCCCATGCATCCTGACGGGTCTGGTCAAGAATTGCATAGCACAATGTGTAACCTCCGTTTGTAGCCAAGCCTTCTTCTGTGGAGTGCCATTGTCGAATTAATGCTAAGGAGATTTAGGGGGATCATGTGAATAGCCCCTCTGCCCTCCTCTCGCTCATTTGACCCATCCCATGCCTAGGACAAATTTCCGAAACAACTTGGGCAATTCCTAGTTGCTGAGAAAGCTTAAAGCTGCTAATTCTCTCAGAATGAATAACCAGTTGTGTGGCTCTGCCATCGGTGTGTGCGAATGTCGCCTTTCTCATTCGGGTAGCCGATGCCAATATTCTATTTGACCGATGGATCGCGCATGCGGCAGTTCGGAAATCTTCTCAAATTCTTATAGAAATAAAGGGACCTCATCATGAAAGGGATCATCACCCCAAGTACAGTGCACTTTCTCGTCTGTTTGGTATCACCCGCCTGGGCGGACAGTCTGACGACCTTGACGGTGTTACCAGGGGCCACTGTGTTTACGGAAGCGGATCTGTTCACCAGTCGGTTATGGACGGAGGGCTGGGTACGGTATGCACCGAGGGCCGATCACTCCTTAGTCGTCTTGAATACCCTGGACTTTACCTACAGCATTGTGTCGAATGCCGGATGGGGCATAAGCGACCCCATCATCACCGTCACTGGCCACTATGGCCTCTTTTTCCAATACATTATTGACTAGACGCAAACGGATGGCCCCACGTATGTGGATGCCAAAGAAGGGCCGGGGTTTAGCTATGGCCAATATCTCATCACCAATCATCACGTGGCCACGCCTGAGCCGGAGACCTGGATGCTCCTGCTCACGGGCCTGGTGGGGATGAGCCTCTGGCAGTATAGACGGGCCCGACACCGATGACTAACCAGGGGGGCAGCCTTCAGAAGACCCCAGCAAAGGGGGTTTCTTTTTTAGGCGTACTGTTGCACAAGGATAAGAACCTCCCCTCTGCTGGACATCCCCTAGAATCATTCTCCCTCATTCGCTATCCCATGCATCCTGATTGATTTAGTCAAGAATCGCCTGTCACTTTGTGTAAAGTCTGGTTGTAGCATTTATATGCAAGTGTGCAAAATTACTGTGTACCTAGCTAGGAATGGTACAAAACAATCCCGACCTTTACATTTTTGTATAAACGCATAACCATATATCCAACTGGAGATGAGAATAACAGGAATGACGGATTCGGTTTCTGAGGAATGGTGGCACCGGTTACTGCGTGTATTAATTTATGGGACCGCCGTCATTTTCTTGTTCGTGGCAGGGATAGTGGCTGTGATGGACGCACAGTAGGAGACCTATACCTATAGCTTTGAAGGAGGATATTCCTCGGCTATTGGTGATGAAGGGAGGTGTAGTGCTTCGACGTACAGTGACTCTGTATGGTGCGGCGATCTTCGGACTCATAAGCAATACCTTACTTGTTTCCTCGCTGCCAAGAAGGCACAATTATCCAAAGAAGAATTCGTCAGTATGCTCTCAGCTCTAGAGGAGGAGACAAAAAAAAGAACGAATCCCCTCTAATTAGCCGACTTATAGAACGCGAAAAGACCAGTTATAAACGTCAGACGCATGGGAATCGGGAAAAGTTGTTCGTAAACATAAGCTTCGCTTTCGCCTTCGGAGTTGGAGGTTTCTTGGTTCAGTGGGCTCTTTACAAGGGTATTTTGTTCATTGTCCACAGCCATATGCGAGTTAGCATACATGACATTCCTGAGTCGTTTTCCAAAGAACCGATTGAGCAAATATTGGGTGTGTGAAACAAGAGAGGACCTCAACGCACCCACAAGAAAATCCCCCTCCGGCCCCCTCATTTTTCAGAATGAGAAAAGGGACCGGTCAGAATTTATGTGGTCACGGTTTTGGTCACGATTCAGGAAGTACTTCAATCTTGGTTGATTATACTCGAAAGCGTTCAAACGCCTTGCTATTTAAAGGGATTATCACTTATACTCTTTCTCAATCATTATCTATCGCAATCCCCCTGGTTTGCCCTTTTTAGGCGAGGGTCGTGCGTTCGGGCGGCCCACCAGAAATTCCCCCACTGTTACCCCTCTTACCTTCCCAAATAATATTAGAGGGGGAGACCAGAATTTTGATTTCCCATATTGGTCAGATCTTCCAGCCGTAACCTTTTAGTTGCTCGGCAACCTTCGGTCGGCACAGAGAAAAAATGAGGTCGCTTAATAAAAAGGAGAGCATGACAATGGTAAGTAAAAATACTGGATTGTGATGATTTAGGGTTTTTCCAAGCTCTTGCGCTTGGGTTCCGGTCACGCCTGCTCGAGTCATGGGTATTTTAGGCAGGAAGTATTGGCTCCGAAATCATCCGATTGTTCAATGAGTGAGTTGGGAGGCCACTACGATTCCCTGAATGACGACAATCCTATTAGGGTGACAGCGTAAGTGGGTGTTTTAAAGGGAACACCTGAGACATTCAGCAGGGCTGGGGGCGATTTTTACGATGTTGGCCATCATCGTCTGGTCCCGTTTTGATGATGTCCCCAATCTGGCTGGCGCTGAAATCTTTGTCTTGAGTAAGATTTAAGATCTGAATGCAACTCTGCCGAATAAATAGGAGGGATATCCCCAGCGTCTTACAGAAGATTTTCCAAGAAGGACGGTGTCGTAGGTTGGTCTAGTGGAGCTGACTGCTGCACCTGGGACATTGTAATTGGGGTAAAATTTTCCAAAAGTTGGATCTGGCGTTCATTTTCGGTAAAATTCTTTGTAAGTCTAAATCCGTGGATTTCGTCAGGAGCGGTGTTAAGTTCAAATTTCTTTCATTATTTTGAATGATGCGAGGGTGATTATGAGAAATCGGATTTCATGCTCCGCCCAAGAACTTGGCCAATTGGATCCTGATATGGTGCATTCTGTGGTGGGGGGACAGGTCTTTAAAATTGGCGACCAATATTTCTCGGATCACCGAGTGAATATTTTAGAAGCCAATGGGACGCAAGTCGTTGCGGAGGTCAATGGGACGTATGGTGTCTATTCCCAGACGATAAAATTGCGTGGTGGGACCTTGTCGACAAAGTGTTCCTGCCCATCGACGGAACAGCCTTTTTGTCGGCACTGTGTCGCTGTCTTATTGCAGCAATTCCATTCGGGGCCGACAGAAAGTAAGCCTTCGGAAAGCGTTCCTCCACCTCATCCTGAACCGGAACCAGCCGCCGAGGCATCTTCTTCATTGGGTGAACCTCCTGCCACCGTGGATTTGAATTTTCGTGAAGCAACGTTGTTTATTGATTGGATTCAGCAGGCAATTGGAAAGTTGGGTAAAGAGCCTTCCCTGCCTGCGGTCCCGGACTCGCTTCGTGGCGTGGCGCGAGAATGGGCAGGCGTGGTTGATCGGCTCAATCAACAATTTTTAGAAAGCGAAGAAGATCGCACGGATGCCCAGCGGAATTTGCTATCTGCCGAAACCTTGGTTGATTCGTTAACGAAGGAATTAGAGACGGTGAAAGGGGAGTCGGAAAAGGCTCAGCAAACCTGTAGTAGTTTTGAGAAAAAAACCAAACAGTTAGAAGAATCTTTGTCGAATTTTTCTCAGGTTTCCAAGGAGCGAGATCGATTAGTGAGTAAAGTCTCAACAATGCAATCTGAATTGCAAAACAAAGGAGCCGAACTAGAAAGTGTCTCGATGACACTTAAGTCGATGTCCAACGCTATTCGTAACTTACTCCCTTCGGACCCACCTTGAGTTTTTGAACATGTAGCTGTTAATCCCCGGCTAGCAGCCTTAGGCTCGTATTTTTTTAGGTTCTAGGGCTTCTGGTAATTCTTTTCGTTGTCCGAGCAGTTTCAGTAAGTTCTCTGTTATTTGGTCGAAGGCTATTGCCGCTGGAGCCTTGGGCGACAATTCCACAACAGGTAAGTATTTCAAGATAGACTGTTGGACGTGGGGATCTTCCGGAATGTTCCCCAGTACTACTAGGTCTGCCCCAACATATTGTTTGAGCAAATGCCGCAAATGCAGGGTGTTTATTCGAGATTTTGGAGTCATACGATTTAAAATTAGCGCTGGCTGGAACCCCTGTAAAGCCTGTTGTGCCAACTCCACCCCAGATTTGCTGGTGCGTCCAACAGCTTCCAAAACTTCGGTGACACTATGGAAATCTTGGCTAAGGAGAGTTTCGGCAACGGGATCACGAGCCAAAAAAGCGGCAAGCACTTTCCGAATTGCGGCCAGTTTGATAAATCGGTAAAGATCTAATACTGAGGTGGGATCTGGAGTGGCGACTGCCAAAAAATAATCCGCGAGGAGGAAGAAGTCCAGTGTGTGGTAACTGGTGCCGGCCCCGACATCGACTAGAATGATATCCGCATTGAGTTTTTGGAGATGTCGAATGAGGCGTTTCTTCCTGGCATGTTGTAGGTTTGCCGTAATAAGGGTTTCTCCCGTTCCAGGAATGAGCCGGAGAGACAAAGGGCTAGCCAACGGATGCGCCAGGTCTTCAAGATTTGTTGACCGGGTCGAAAAGAAATCAGTGAGAGTCGAGGGGGGATGAAACATCCCGAAAAGAATGTGGAGATTGGCACCGCCAATATCCATGTCTACTAAGATAACGCGGTGCCCTTTTCGGGCCAACAGGAGCCCAAGATTACTGACAACCATGCTTTTCCCAACCCCGCCCTTTCCGGAAGCCACAGAAATGATTGTGGGCATCTGCTGAATTCCCCTCTCGTTGA
>JBFJON010000126.1:0-5481 GCA_041617575.1 Nitrospirales bacterium
AGCAAAACCATTGCCACAGACGATGAAAGTGGTGGGTAGATAAGTAATCACTTGATCTTCTTCAGAATTCTCAATTGGTCGACCCCTCGGAGGGAGGTGGTGACTAGGGTGTCGGCTAGAAACTGTCAACTTCTGTGACAAGAACGTTGAGATCGTTCTGGCAATTGAGAAGATCTAGAAATGTTACAACATATCTGAGGCAGTCCACATAGAAAGGAGAAAACTAGTTCGACGTTTTGGAAAGTGTGGAATTTGGGTCTCTTGGCCTGGACGAATGCGATGAGGATGTTTGTTTGTTGTATGAAGATATTGTGTTGTGTTCCTGCTGGTCGATAAGGGATGGTAGGAATTTTTGACCGTCCTACTATAGAAAGAGGTATTTATTCCGAAGGGGTATCCTATTCTGGAGATCGTGTGTATTGTTCTCGAATGATGAATTCTCTATGAACGGGTAGGAAATGGATGACGGCTCAAGCGCATACTCGCATTCAGTTTCGAAATCGTGTATTGGATCTCATGGCACAAAAGGACCACTGGGCCTGGTCAGAGTTTGTCGGTCCATTAATTTCTAAGAGGCAACTTAAGATCCATTATCAGCAAGAATATGCGCTGTATGTTCGAGATTTCCCGGTGTTTCTCGCGCGAATTCATGGCAAGAACCCACCCTTGGAAGTGCGCAAAATGCTTGCGGAAAATATTTTTGAGGAAGATACGGGGCAGTTATCGTTGGGATCCTCTCATCCCCAACTCTTTATAGCCATGATGCAGGGCCTAGGGTTTCGTGCAAAGGAATTTGACCAAATTGCCCTCCTACCCGCTACTCGCCGGTATCGGAAGTGGTTGGATCAGATGTCCGACCATCAAGATTGGGTAGTCGGCGCTGCAGTGATGACGATTTTTGTCGAAGGGAATGTGCATGATCGCGAGGAGGTGAGCCGCTCCGCTCGTCCCAAAACGCCTAGGGAAATTTCTGCCAAGATCAATGCCCATCCGCTGGTGACGTATCATGGTGTTGAATCGCAGGCCATGGATCTGATTCGGGCGCATCAAATGGTGGAAGCTGGGCATCGACATGATGCGTATGCGATGGTTGTGAATCATGCCCGGAGTCGCACACAACAGGATCAGATTCTTGTCACACTCCAAAAAACTCTGGATCTATGGCTTCGCTATCGTGATGGCGTCGCCCGGGCCTGCCAGTTGACCTCGCAATAACGGGCCATTACACCCTTCTCTGCAAAAAATCCTTGTTTAACCTAGAAACGGCAGTTGGATCACAAAGGACCACGCAAGCTCTTGGCGCACGTAGCAAAATAAAAAAATGTCTCATCACCAATAAGGTAAGGTGACCACAAATTTTTTTATTTCACCATGTACACCACTACCTTACGCGTCTTTTTTGCGCCCAACTGCCGTTTCTAGGTTTAAAAAGCTGGATTGAAAGAGGTACGATATGGTAGGTGTTGCCTGCTATGTCTGCTCTGTCTGTTCTTCTTATTATCCCGCCTTTAACCCAACTCAACACGCCGTATCCGTCCACCGCTTACTTGACTGGATTTTTGAGGTCACATGGGTATCGCACGTATCAGGCTGACGTGGGCATTGAAATGGTGTTGGCCTTGTACTCGCGAGCCGGTCTGAATCGTGTCTTTGATGCGCTTCATGCAAAGCCGATTGATGACCTGCCGGGAGAAGCTCGCCAAATGTTGAGCTTGGCGCGAGCCTATGTAGACACCATTGACCCGGTTATTCGTTTTTTGCAAGGGCAGGATCCCACTCTGGCGGTGCGTATTTGTCAGGGCACGTTTCTTCCACAAGGGCCACGATTTTCAATGAATGAGTTGGGCGGCCATGAAGGGTCGGACTCTTCACACAATCAATCCGACCAAGCCAAGCATCTAGCGACCTTATATCTAGAAGATCTGGCCGACCTGGTCCAGGCCACCATTACGCCCCACTTTGCATTAAGCCGGTATGCTGAATCCATTGCGATGCAGGCCACTTCCTACGACGGTCTTGCCGAAGCCTTGGCTCAACCCCTGAGCCTCACCGACGAGTGGATGGTCGAAGCGATGTGGCGACATGTTGAGCGGTACCAACCCACTGTTGTGGGATTCTCAGTTCCATTCCCCGGGAATCTTTATGGCGCACTTCGGATGGGGCAGGAGTTACGTGCTCAAAGGCAGGACATCAAAGTCGTGCTTGGGGGCGGGTATGCCAATACAGAATTGCGAAGATTGCGGGACCCGCGCCTATTTGAAGTGCTGGATTTCGTCACGTTGGATGACGGCGAACGCCCCTTCATGTGTTTGTTGGAATATCTGCAGGGAAAACGTATAGAGGCGGATCTTTGCCGGACGTTCCTCAGATCCGGTCCAGTCGTTGCCTGGCGCAATGGAGCGAAGGAACCTGATGTGCCTCAAGCCGAAATCGGAACGCCAACATACGATGGATTGAATCTCAATCAGTACATTTCCGTCTTGGATACGTTGAACCCCATGCATCGCTTGTGGTCAGACGGGCATTGGAACAAGTTAACCGTCGCCCATGGCTGTTATTGGAAACAATGTACCTTCTGTGATGTCGGGCTGGATTATATCGGCCGTTACGAAGTTTCTCCTGGCGACTTGTTGGTGGATCGTATCGAAACGTTAATTACCGAAACCGGAAGGCGAGGCTTTCATTTTGTAGACGAGGCCGCTCCCCCGGTAGGATTGAAACACCTGGCGCTTTCCCTTCTGGAACGAGGCGTCACGATTTCCTGGTGGGGGAATGTTCGGTTCGAGCCTGCCTTTACGCCGGATCTGTGTCGCTTGCTAGCCGCGTCAGGCTGCATTGCGCTGAGCGCAGGGTTGGAAGCGGCTTGTGACCGTCTGCTAGAGCTTATCAAAAAAGGCATCACGGTCGATCAAACCGTACGAGTCGTTCAGGCTTGTCGAGAAGCGGGGATTCTTGTGCATGCCTATCTCATGTATGGTTTGCCAAGCGAGACACTCGGAGAGACAGTAGAGAGTCTCGAACGGGTCCGGCAGTTGTTTGCCCATGGGTTGATTCAATCGGCCTTCTGGCATCGGTTTACTACCACGGCGCACAGCCCCATCGGCTTGAATCCTGACGCCTATGGGCTTCAGCTTGTGGGGCCGGCCTTCGAGGGGTTCGCAGAAAATGATCTTGTCCATGAAGATGCCCAGGCGTCGGTATCAACCTGGGTGGGAGATGGCTTGCGTGCGGCACTCTGGCATTATAAGGAAGGCTTGGAACACAAGCGGGATGTACGCGAATGGTTTTCTGAACCAACGCCTAAACCCAAAGTGCCCCGAACCTGGGTGAAACAGCTTCTCGAAGCTGGGCCGGAAGAGGACTATTCCCGAATGGAGCGAAAATTTGTGTGGATTGGTGGGCAACCTGATGTGGATCGAGGCCAAGGCGAGCAATACCGGATCATGTTGCCGAATCGTACAATGGATCAAGAAGTAAGACTTACACGAGGACATGCTGAGTGGTTTTTAAATTTAATTGGTCGCGCAATGCCCGTTCATCAGCCTGGCGGACATCGCTACCCCGTGTTCAAAGAAGTCCGGGCTGGCTTTCCCTTTGGCGGTCCTAAAGGATTCGACAGATGGTGGCGGTCCGTATCTGCGCGGAAGGCCAGAGTGGTCGGTCTCCTGTTGGTCTAGTCTGTAATAAAGCTCTCCTGTCATTCCCGCAGTCGCGGGCGGGTATTTATCTTCCGTTTCCTTATGAAAGATTCCTGCCAAAACCGCGCAGGAATGACCAGGAAATTTAATATTTCGTTTTATCCCTGTTACGAGGTATAACCAGTTCAATAATAGGAACGGTAGACATGTTTTACGCCATTATCGATAAGGAGGCCGTTGAATATTCCACTTTCATGGCAAATACATGCCCAAGAGGAGACAGCCATCATCAGCTGGAGGGGTGGTTCAAAAAAGTCCGTCCAGCAAGGCCGCAGCCATTTTGACGCGCGGAGCGTACATGGAGTACGTGAGTACGGCAAAATGGCGAGAACGCCGCTGGCAGCTTTTTTCAACCTTCCCATAAGGAGGCATCATGATCACAGCGCAATATCCACGCATTCCAAAAGAACAAGCCAACGGGCTTTGCCATCTCGGACGGCTCATCGACAAAATTCGTATGCGAAATGCCGGTCTCATTCAAGATTATAATTACCTCACGGTCGGCTTTGATAAATATTTGCTGGATAAATTGGAAATACAGGGAGTGGATTTTGAAAAGCAGGTGCTTCAAGGAGGTACCGATGAGGAGATTGCCGATTGGGTGAAGGCTAACGGCAAAGCTCTGACTGATGAGGAAAAAGTTGAATGGAACAACATGATCCTCACCTTCGGCCCCAAGGCGGAAATGGCTCAGAAGGCTTTTGATAGGAATAAATCGGCTCTTGCGCAAAAACGCGGGGTTTCGGTGGAGGAACTGTCACACATCACAACCTGGTTCGGTCTCATCGAACACGACGAAGACCGGATTTGAGGGAAATAGGTAAGTCTTTCCGTTTTACTTTGACATCCATATGAAACAGTTCGTCTGCGTTCTGACCAAAGATCTTGGGTTTCAGATCTTTGGTCCTGGCTGGGCAATAGGGATTTTGGTTGCTCTGATTTTTGGAAAACTGTTCTCTCCAGATCTGCTTCGGCGCAGTTGGGCCTTACTGTTGAGGTAGGACCAGTTCCAACGGATTCTCTAGGAGATGTTTAAGGGTTTGTAAAAATTTGGCTCCTTGCACCCCATCCAGCACACGATGATCGCAGGAGAGCGTCACTTTCATTTGTCGGTCGATTTTTAGTTTCTTCCCTACAACAACCGGCACACTGTGAACGGCCCCAACCGCTAAAGATGCCGCCTGAGGCGGCATCAGCACCGCAATAAAGTTTTCTATTCCGTACATGCCGAGATTGGAAATAGAGAAGGTGGCCCCGGTATATTCCTCCGGAGTGAGCTGTCTGTTTTTCGCTCGTTCCACAAGGCGAAGCATTTCCCTAGCTAATTCCCAAATTGATTTCTTGGCGCAATTTCTGACCACGGGAGTGATTAATCCTTCTTCCAGGGCAACCGCGATTCCAATTTCGATTGTTTGGTGTTGTCGTAACGACTCCCCGGCATAGGACACATTGATCTCCGGATGTCGTGAGAGAGCTTCGGCGACGGCCTTGAGAATAAAAACCGTCAAGCTCAATTGCCTTTTGCCGGTCTTCTCGAGTTGTGTTTGAATTTTTTCTGCCTCCTGCATGCTGATGCCGGCCGTAAGATAAAAGTGGGGAACCGGGCTTTTACTTTCGGTGGTCATCCGGGCGATGGCTTTCCGCATCTGACTCAATGGCTTCTCGATGACATCCGGCTTCTGCTCCGGCTCACCTTCCATCATTTCAAGGACATCCCGTTCCACAATCCGTCCACCGGGGCCTGATCCTTTAATCTGCGACCAATCGACGCCGCCTTTTTCGG
>JBFJON010000127.1:0-5475 GCA_041617575.1 Nitrospirales bacterium
ATTGGCGAGTTTGATACGGTGACCGAGGTGAATGGGGTGAAGGTGATTGTGGATGCGAAAAGTGCCATTTATCTCCAAGGGATGACCTTGGATTATCAAAAGGATATGGTGAGCGGAGCCTTCAAAATTATCAATCCCAATGCTTCCAAAACTTGTGGCTGTGGAGAATCGTTCTCAGCCTAATACATCTTTTGTCAGTGAGACAGGGAATAAGTTAATCGGGCATGGTGCAGTTAGCCATGCCCGAGTTGTCAGAGGACATTCAGCAATATGGACCATCGCCACCATCATCATGGAACTCTCGCTGGCACACGCGAGCTCCCGATGGCACGCAGCATGTGCTGGCACTGCCAATCTGAAGTAACTGGGGAATATCTCTGCGGTCAATGCGTTAAAGTTCAGCCCCTTTCCAAGAGCCTGGATTATTTCGCCTGTTTTAAATTGCCTCGATTGCTTAACATCGATGAGCAAGAGTTAGAACGGACCTATTATGACCTCAGTCGGACCTTTCATCCTGATTTTTATTCCACGAAAGATGAATCAGAAAAGACCATCAGTTTGGGGAATTCGGCTTTTCTCAATTCCGCCTATCGGACGCTGAAAGATCCCATTCAACGAGTGGAATATTTGATTCGCCTGGAGGCAGGGGCCGTAAAGGATATTCGTTCGAATCCTCCTGCCGATCTTTTTGAAGAAATTCTTGAGTTACAAGAAGACATGGAGATTTTTCGTGGTCTTCGGTCAGATAAAGACTTGATGGAACGAAATGAACTGCGGCAAAAATTACAACGCGAACGTGAGCATCTTGAGGATCGCCAAGCTGAAATGGAAAAGGCGTTACGAGGGAAATACCAGGAATGGGATCAATTGCAAAGAGCGAATCCCGATCCTAGCGAAGCCCGTGACCAGAAAAATACGATGTTGCGGAGCATGCAAGAAATTCTTTCCAATCGCACGTATATTTGCAATATGGTGAATGAGTTACTGGAAACGACTGGTTAACGCGTAAATCTAAATACGAAAAGGATTGATTGTGAGTAGAATTGTTGGAATTGATTTAGGCACGACCAACTCATTAATCGCCTATATGGACAATGGAACGCCACGGGTTGTTCCTGGACCGGATGGCGTGACGAAAGTGCCCTCCATTGTGGGCATGACTGATAATGGATTGATTGTGGGTGATCCTGCGAAAGCGCATCTCACACGTGACCCTTCTCGTACCATCTATTCCGTCAAACGATTTATGGGAAAAGGGTTGGCAGATGTGAAAGATGAACTGAAATATTTCCCGTATGCCTTGCATGAAAAAAATGGCGTGATTCGCATAGAGATTGGGGAGAAAACCTATTCGCCTCCTCAGGTCTCCGCAATGATTTTGAAAGAATTAAGACGACGAGCGGAAGAATTTCTGAAAGAAGATATTTCCAAAGCCGTCATTACCGTTCCGGCCTATTTTAATGACAGCCAGCGGCAAGCCACGAAAGATGCCGGAATGATTGCCGGCTTAGAAGTGTTGCGCATCATTAACGAACCAACTTCCGCCGCGCTGGCTTATGGGCTTCAGAGAAAAACTCAAGGATTGATCGCCATTTATGATCTGGGCGGTGGGACCTTTGATATTTCCATTCTGAAATTGAAGGACGGCATTTTTGAAGTGCTTGCCACCAATGGCGATACCCATTTAGGTGGTGATGATTTCGATCAATGCCTTGTCGATGTACTGGGAAAAGAAATTGCCGAAAGGCATGGTCTGCAGGTCCAAGACCATCCGGACCTGATGCAAGCCGTCCGGTTGGAAGCCGAACGAGCTAAAGTGCGGTTGTCGGGGGAAATAGAAACAACGGTGGTAGTGGAGCTTCCCAATGGAAAATATGAAAAGACGTTAACGCGTGAAGCTATGGAATCCTTGGTCATTGAGCTCATAGAACGGACGCTCGCGCCCTGTCGAGCGGCGCTGAAAGATGCTGGTTTAGGTGCTGACCAAATTGATGAAGTAGTCTTGGTCGGTGGCAGCACTCGGATGCCGTTGGTCAAATCCAAAGTTGAGGGGTTGTTTGGAAAGCAGCCACACAGTGAATTGAATCCCGATGAGGTGGTAGCATTAGGCGCAGCCGTGCAAGCGGACATTCTTGGAGGCAATAACAAAGAGTTATTGCTTTTAGATATTACGCCGTTGTCCTTGGGTATTGAAACTATGGGTGGCGTTATGAGTGCTCTTATCCGGCGCAATACCACCATTCCCACCAGCGCCAAGGAAATGTTTACCACCTATGTCGATGGGCAAACGTCGGTGGATATTCATATTCTTCAGGGCGAACGGGAATTGGTGAAAGACAATCGGAGTCTGGCTCGATTCCAATTGAAAATGCCACCCTTGCCTGCCGGGGTTCCTCGTGTTGAAGTCACGTTCCTCATCGATGCGAATGGCATCTTGCATGTGACGGCCAGAGACATTCGAACCAATGAAGCTCAGTCAGTGCAGGTGAAGCCTTCGCATGGGCTGACCGATGACGAGGTGGAAGGAATGATCCGAGAATCCTTCCAATTTGCCGAAGAGGATATTAAAGCCCGTCAAGTCATCGAAGCCCGCACGGAAGCAAATGCGATTATTGTCGCGACTGAAAAAGCCCTGGCCCGTGCATCGGATCTCATAAGTGAAAAAGAGAAAGCAAAGATTCAGCGGGTCCTTCAACAACTGGGTGAAACCCAGAAGGGCGATGACCATCGTGTCATTCGCGCAGGGATTGCGGAAGCCGAAAAAGAGACGCATCATTTGGCAGAAGTGTTGATGGATGCGACCTTGAAAGAGGCGCTGGAAAGTAAAAAAGTCTCTGAATTCGTCAAATAATTTTTAGCTGATTGGATTCAAACGTACTTAAAACGTAGAGGAAATCATGGCTCAAGATTTAATGTGGACGGATACCGAAGATATTGGTATTCGGTTACAAGAAGAACATCCCGACCTTGATCCTTTAACGGTCAGGTTCACCGATTTACATGCCTGGGTGGTTGCGCTTCCAGAATTCAAAGATGATCCGAAAGCTTCAAATGAGAAAAAGCTCGAGGCTATTCAAATGGCGTGGTATGAAGAATACCAAGATGTGAAGGATTAGCAGAACAACAGCCCATGAAGCGAAGCAGGAATTGAGTTTTCTTAAAATGAAGAGAGTTGGCTGGAAGAACCAGAATTCATTCGGTCGAACTCAAAAAAGTCCATAGGATTCGCTTTTTGAACTGCGCCTTTCCCTGGTTCCGTTCCTTTCCGAAAAACCTCTGTACTAATATGGCGGCTGGTGTTTGTTGGCAAGTCTCCAGTTGTCGTATCTACTTGGGCGAATTGAATACCTTCGGGGATCGTAAAGGTCATGACGGGCAAATTGCGAAGAGCCTGTCCCATGAATTCTGTCCAGATGGGAAGGGCTGCGTGAGCCCCGGATTCCAATCGACCCAAGGTTCGGACGGAATCAAATCCCACCCATACGCCTGTTGCCAAATTGGGTGCATAGCCCACAAACCAGGCATCGTTGTACCCGTTCGTCGTTCCAGTTTTTCCAGCCAATGGGCGCCCGATCCTTTTTGCTCGACGTCCGGTTCCGCTTTGGATGACATCCATTAACATGTTGGTAGTGAGATAGGCATTTTCTTGTGTCATGGCTTGCCGTGGTTCAAACAAGTGTTGTTCCAGGATTTCCCCTTTCACATCTTTGACAAGTGTTATCTGATACGGGCGCAACCACATGCCTTGATTGGAAAACACGCCATAGGCTGAAGTGAGTTCCTGTAGGGTCACACTTGAAGACCCGAGAGCGAGAGATAAGTCTTGACTGAGCGGGCTTTGAATCCCCAAATTATTGGCCACAGTGACGACTTCTGGGACGCCTATTTGTTCAAGCAGTCTGACGGTTGCGGCATTTCGGGAATGGCGCAGGGCCTCCCGTAGTGTAATGGTTCCATAGAAACGTTTCTCATAATTTTCTGGTTTCCAGACTCGATCAAGTTCTTCATCTTGGTAGACAACCGGTGCATCCAAAATCAATGTCGCGGGAGTGAGCCCTTGTTGAAGGGCCGTTGCATAAATAAGAGGCTTGAATGCCGAGCCTGGCTGTCGTCGAGCTGATACGGCCCTATTGAATTGACTACGATTAAAATCATAGCCGCCAGACATGGCTTGAATCGCACCGGTCCGGGGATCAAGAGCCAGCAACGAACCTTCCACAATCGGGGTCTGTTCCAGAACAAAGATACCTGATTCGAGATTGCCATTTTTGGGCAAGACCTCCACGATATCTCCAACTTTGAGTATGTGGCGTGGAGTGACATCTTTTTGAATGACCGCCGTTCCAACATCGTTCACGTCCTTCAGCCGGCGTTCCGCCCATTTCATATCTTCCAACGCGATTGTTCCTTTATACGTATTTCCAACCAAAATAGCTGCGGATTTTTTGGTGACATTCGTGACAAGACCTCGATACAAGCCATAAATCTGGGCAGCTTGAGGATTCTGTAGTTCCGGGTACTCATCGGGAGCTACAAAGTCTTTACCAAATTCCACATGTCCGAGCGGTCCTCGCCACCCCTGACGTTTATCCACTTGACGCAGACCTTGATGCAGGTTTTCTTCAGCGAGTTTTTGCATCTCAATGTTTAAGGTGGTGTAGATCTTCAAGCCGCCTTTATAGACGAGTGACTCACCATACCGCTCGACCAGATTTTGCCGGATATCTTCTATGAAATAGGGAGCAATCGGCTCAATGGACTGACGGTGATAATTCAATGTCGTATCGATAGCCGTTTGGGCTTCTTCGTCCGAGATAAAACCAGCTTCCATCATTCGATGTAAGACTAATTCCTTTCGAGACTTGGCCAGATCAGGATTGCGATACGGGGAGTAGGTGTTTGGAGCTTTTGGCAATCCTGCTAAAAAAGCGGCTTCAGGGAGGCTCAGCTCTGTGACGCTTTTATCGAAGTAGGTAAGGGTGGCGGCGGCGATCCCATAGGCCCCGTGACCAAAATAGATTTGGTTGAGGTACATTTCCAGGATCTGATCCTTCGTGAGGACCCATTCCATTTTAATCGCTAAAATAAGTTCTTTGATTTTTCGTCGATAGGTGCGTTCCGGTGAGAGGAAAAGGGCCCGCGCCAATTGTTGGGTAATGGTACTGGCGCCCTGAAACCGACCTCCTTTTTTGAGATTCGTCCATGCGGCTCGTCCAATCCCCACAATGTCTAGCCCGGGATGTTCAAGAAATCGGGTGTCCTCCACGGCAATGACGGCTTGGGTCAAAGCTTTGGGGATTTGATCAATTGGGGTATAGAGACGACGCTCAATAAAGAATTGCGCGATGATTTCACCGTTATCCGCGTAAACTCTTGAGACCAAACTGGGCTGATAATCTTGGAACGAATCGAAGGTTGGTAGGTCACGGGTCGCTACCCAGAAAATCCCTATAAGTGTCCCGGTCCCAATAACTC
>JBFJON010000128.1:0-5458 GCA_041617575.1 Nitrospirales bacterium
CCCATCCCCGATCAGGCTCTTCCCCCACGACATCATCAGAAGGAGACAGCCTGAAACCATGACCATTCGTTCCACCACCATTCTTTGTGTGAGGAAGGGCCCAGTAGTTGCTATGGGCTCCGACGGTCAGGTGACGGTCGGCACCACCATTATGAAAAGCAATGCACGAAAACTTCGCACCATGCATCAAGGCCAAGTCCTCGCGGGATTTGCCGGAGCCACCGCCGATGCTTTTACCCTCTTTGAAAAGTTCGAGGCCAAATTGGAAGAATATCGAGGGAAACTCACCCGAGCGGCCGTCGAACTTGCCAAAGACTGGAGAACTGACCGCGTGCTTCGACGACTAGAAGCCTTGCTCGCTGTCGCCAACCATGAACAATCTTTTATCATTTCCGGCACAGGTGATGTCATCGAACCTGAAGATGGCATTTTAGCCATTGGCTCGGGAGGTCCATACGCCTTAGCTGCTGCCCGTGCCCTTCTGGCTCAAACAGACCTTGCGCCAAAACACGTCGTCGAGCAAAGCATGCAAATCGCCGGGAGCATCGATATTTATACCAACCATCACATCGTCATCGAGGAATTATCGACATAACATATGGAACAGCAACCACCCCCTTCGACTCCAAAACTCGACTCCCTCACACCACGCCAAATCGTCGAAGAGCTTGACCGATATGTTATCGGCCAAAAAGATGCGAAACGGATGGTCGCCATCGCGCTACGCAGTCGGTGGCGTCGCCAACAGCTCAGCCCCGAACTTCGTGAGGAAATTGTGCCGAAAAATATCATCATGATCGGCCCCACAGGAGTGGGCAAAACGGAAGTTTCCCGTCGAGTCTCTAAGCTGGCTGATGCCCCATTCATTAAAGTGGAAGCTTCAAAATTTACTGAAGTGGGCTATGTCGGTCGAGATGTGGAATCGCTGATCAGAGATCTGACAGATATATCCATCAATCAGGTAAAAACGGCTTATTTAGAAACAGTCCAACACAAAGCAGAAGAGATGGCCGAAGAACGCGTGTTGGATATACTCCTCCCACGCTCCCCGTCGACTTCAAATATTGAACCCAGTGAGGAGGGCGAGGGGTCCGACACCTCATCGGAGAAAAAATCTGATCCTCAAGAATCCACGCGCACCAAGCTCCGCACCCAATTAAAGGAAGGCAAACTCGATAATCGCATGGTCGAAATTGAAATCAAAGAACGAGGAGGCCTACCAGTTGGCATCATCTCCAATATTGGTGGCATGGAAGATCTGGAACACAACCTCCGAGAAATGCTCGGTGGCATGATGCCGGGCAGAAAAAAAGACCGCCGTATGAAGATTGCTGAGGCGTTAAAATTTTTGGCGCATGAAGAAGCACAAAAACTTATCGACATGGAAGAAGTGACCAAGGAAGCCATCTCACGCACCGAACAATCCGGCATCGTCTTTCTGGATGAAATTGACAAAATTGCCGGCAAAGAAAAGCACCAAGGCCCCGACATTTCCCGAGAAGGCGTCCAACGTGATTTGTTGCCGATTGTAGAAGGCTGCACCGTCAATACGAAACATGGGCTGGTTAAAACCGACCATATCTTGTTTATTGCCGCAGGAGCCTTCCATGTGGCCAAACCTTCAGATCTCATACCGGAATTACAAGGACGTTTTCCCATTCGCGTCGAACTGGAACCCCTCACCAAAGAGGATTTAATCCGGATCCTCACGGAACCCAAGAATGCCTTGATCAAACAATATCAGGCACTCCTGGGAACCGAGGGCATCTTACTGGAATTTACGCCGGATGGTATCGATGAAATTGCAGCTACCGCAGTAGAAGTCAACGACCGCACGGAAAATATCGGTGCCCGACGACTCTTTACGATTGTTGAACGCTTATTAGAAAACGTGTCATTTCAAGCCCAAGACCTTCCTGAGAAAAACGTCACCATCAATGCCCAATATGTCAAAGATCAATTGCAAAATATCGTGAAAGACCAAGATCTCAGCAGATTCATTTTATAACCACTCGTCATCACACCTAGCCCATGAACATACTCATCAAAAAAGCCAACATCCTCATCGAAGCTCTTCCCTATATTCGCAATTTTGCGGGAAAGACCATTGTCATTAAATATGGCGGCAAAGCCATGGTGCAAGAAGAACTCAAAGAAGGGTTCGCCGAAGATGTCGTGCTGCTCAAATATGTTGGTCTCAATCCCATTATCGTCCATGGCGGTGGGCCCCAGATTAACAAGATGCTGGAAACCCTTGGTATTGAAGCCAATTTTATTGATGGCGTTCGGGTAACCGACGAGCCCACCATGGAAGTTGTGGAAATGGTCTTAGGCGGACGGATTAATAAAGAAATTGTGGCACTCCTGAATCAGCATGGTGGGAAAGCCGTAGGACTCACGGGGAAGGACGGCCAACTATTCACCACGAAGCCATTTAATCCCAAGAGTTTACTGCATCGCTATGGTGGCTCCACGGACACCCTACACGCGGAAAACTACGGGCTTGTTGGGGAAGTCAGCCAAGTGAATAGTGAGTTATTATTCACACTCCAGAATGCCAATTTTATTCCGGTGATCGCCCCCATTGGTGTGGATGCAAAAGGGATAACCCATAACATTAATGCCGATTTGGTGGCCGGGAGTTTGGCCGCCGCGATTCAAGCCGAAAAACTCCTCATGTTGAGTGATGTGAAAGGCATTCGCGATGCCGGCAAACATCATGTCTCGACGCTTTCACGAAAAGACATGGAACAGATGGTAAAGAAAAAAATCATTAGCGAAGGCATGTTGCCAAAAGTTCACGCTTGCCTCACGGCTCTCCTAGGAGGCGTGAGAAAAGCCCATATTATTGATGGGCGTGTGCCCCATGCTGTCTTATTGGAAATTTTCACAGACAAGGGCATCGGTACAGAAATTGTGGCTTAATTAACATGAAACTCTCGAAAGATTCCCTTTCTGATCAATCAAACCCATCCTCAATTCCCCAGCCTGACCGACAATCAGTCCTCCTCCTCGTGGATCCACAAAATGATTTTTTCTCAGGAGGGGCAATAGGAATACCCCATGGCAACGACCTGATTCCAAACATCAACGATTACATCAAACATTTCAGCCGCCAAGGATGGTCGATTATCGCAACGCGGGACTGGCACCCTCCCAATCACTGTTCGTTTACCGAGCAGGGTGGACCTTATCCAACCCATTGCGTTCAAGGATCGCGTGGTGCCCAATTTCACTCCGATTTGGTCATGCCACCCGGCATGATGGTGATTTCTAAAGGAACTGACCCCAAAAAAGATGCGAGATCGGGATTTGAAGGAAGCAGCCTTGGCGATCGGCTGGAAGATCTCAATGTGAAGACGCTGTTTGTCTTAGGTCCTGCAACTCAAGACTGTCTCAAACAGACGGTTTTGGATGCTTGTAAAATCGGCCTTCAAGTCGTTGTTCTGGGCGATGCCATAGGAAGCATCGGCCATTCGGCAGATAGCCTCCTAGAAATATACAAGGCAGGAGCCTTTCAAGCCACGGCATCAGATTTGGGCATTAGCTCTCCATTCCGCTGAATAATTAAACGCATAAAAGGGGTCAGACTCGAATAGATTCCTTAGGATCTGGCCCCTAGTCTCATTCTAAGATCTCGCTGGCGGAGGACCATTGATGGCATCGGCGATTTCCCGACTCAACGAAGCCAACATTCGACTTTCACCTTATTTTTGTTGTGGATCTATGGTATAAGTTTGCCATTCTTGGGTACCGTACATTATTAGCCGAGGACTAGGATCTCAATCCCCCCCTCATACCAAATCATTCAGTTGGATTCCTAATTTTTACAGGTTAATTGATAAGGCTGGCCAAAATCCTTTCGGCAGGAGTGGTTCTTGATTGTCCGTTGTCTGTGATGACATGTCCGGTTTTCCCTCGAGCAACAACCCACCCTCTTCAAGGAGAATTATTGCATTGAGACTGAAACTCTTCATGATATTTATTAAAATTCTGCTGATCAGTAGTGTAATTCCTCTTTATGCAGCAGTCCCCGGGCATATTGAGCTAAAGGATGGCACGCTCCTGAAAGGAAAAATATTTGGCATGACGAATGGTGTCCTGCGAGTGAGAGCGGAGGCCAGTATGCGAAATCCTATTCCAATTCGTTGGGAAGAGGTGACGGGGTTAGCGACCGAAGAGCCCGTCATTCTCGTTCTGGACAGCGGCGAAACACATGAAGGTCGACTTCAATTGATTGAGCCTGGTTCAATCCAAGTTTTGAAGGACCAGAACGCTGTGCCTGTTTTGATTGCTCTCGAATCCGTGCAGACCATACAAGACATCAACGGAGAACCTGCGGCCAGCGAAGAGAGTGAAAAGCTTGATGAGATCATCCTCAAGAATGGTATGCATCTTATCGGAACGATCGTCTCGATGGAAGAAAAAACCCTTACCGTGAAAACCGCATATGCGGGGGATATATCTGTCCAATGGGATGAGGTGGAACGACTTCAATCCCGAGCACCGCTTTCCGTGCAGGTTATTGAGGAGGAGGGAGACTCTGACGGAGACGGATTTTTCAAAACTTCCCGCAGGATGATGACCACGTTAGGAGACAGTGAGAGTCTGTCGTTGGCCCGTGTGAAGACCATCAATATTCCAAAACTGCGATATAAAGGAGACTTCGACCTTGGAGGTAACCGGACGAAGGGCAATACGGACACCACGGCTGTTAATGCCTCGACCCAAAATACGATCCGAACAAAGCGACACCGTGGCCTTCTGTCCGGCAAGTATGCCTTTGCCTCTGCTGACGGCGAGAACACAGCCAAAAACGCCAGGGGCATGTTAGGCTATGATTATTTTTTCACCAAGAAGTTGTTTGCCACTGCTAAAGAATTCCTCGAATATGATAAGTTTCAGGGATTGGATATCCGGAGTACCACAGGCCTGGGTCTCGGATACCAATTTTTCGACACTCCAAGCCACAGTTTAAGTGTGTCCATCGGGCCGGCGTTCGTTTATGAGAAGTTTAAAGAGTCCGGGACCACCAAAACCGCTAGCGGTGCGTGGGCAGTGGATTGGGATTATGATCTAATTTCCGATCGGATTCGGGTTTACCACCAACAAAAAGGATTTCGAGATTTTGGAGGAGTGGGAAGTACCGCCCTACGGTGGACAGCCGAGCAAGGAGCCCGCATAGAAGTGTATGGGAATTTGTATTTGAAGGTTGCGTTTGAATACCGCTACAACAGCGATCCGGAGCCAGGAAAGAAGAAATCGGATGAGGCATTCATTTGGGCCTTGGGCTATGAGTTTTCGAATTAAGAGGCTCCCCTAGTAAGGGTATGCCGGATGACAGATGAGCTAAAAAGGTTGAGTAGCCCATTGACAAGCTCCTGGGAAAAGGGGTCGGGAGTCTTTTTCTAGGGTACAAAAAGAAAAACCTCTCCCTTTCGTAACTTGACCGCCTCAA
>JBFJON010000129.1:0-5457 GCA_041617575.1 Nitrospirales bacterium
ATTGTCTTGACCGGTCTAATCATACCTTTTGTTGTTGGACTGCTATACAACGGTTGGATCGGTGGAATTGGTTGCTTTCTCTTAGCAGGTTTGGCACGCACGTTCTTTGTCTTAAACTCCACCTTTTTCATTAATTCCATCTGCCACATTTGGGGTGATCAACCTCATGGCAACTCTGATTCCAGCAGGGACAGTTGGTGGATCTCCCTGCTCACGTTTGGGGAGGGATACCACAACTATCACCACATGTATCAAAGCGATTATCGCAATGGCATCCAGTGGTATAATTTCGATCCGTCGAAATGGTTGATTTGGATGCTGAGTAAACTCGGTCTAGCCT
Organism: Nitrospirales bacterium; assembly: GCA_041617575.1. Taxonomy (GTDB): domain Bacteria; phylum Nitrospirota; class Nitrospiria; order Nitrospirales; family UBA8639; genus Nitrospira_E. The sequence goes on from JBFJON010000129.1 coordinate 341, forward strand.
ACGATCTTCGGCGTCAATCAGCCAGCCAAAATTAGCGACATTCCCAATCCTTTTCAGGCCCTTGGTTCCTCTACTCTTCGAAATGGCGCCCCTGTTGTATTTCTCCGCCCTACCTTGAAACATTGGAGATTCTCTCAGCGGGTCCTAATTGCGGATAGAAGAGGGCGTATGATAGATTCGCCTGTATTCACGCGGGTTTTAGCAAAATGATTGCAACAGAAATTCAAGAAAATGCGGTCCGGTATTTGATGAATACGTATACCCGCTTACCGCTGACCGTGGAACGAGGACAAGGGAGTTTGGTCTACGATGCTGAAGGCCGCGAATATCTTGACTGCGTGGCTGGCATCGCCGTGAATATCATGGGACATGCACATCCGGATATTGTGGAAGCCATTACTCGCCAAGCCCGGCAACTCATCCATACGTCCAATCTGTATTTTACGGAACCACAAACGCGGCTGGCTAAATGCCTCGTCGAGCATTCTTTTGCTGACAAGGTCTTCTTTTGCAATAGCGGGACAGAAGCCAATGAAGCCGCCATCAAATTGGCTAGGCGCTTTTCAACTAAGACCTTCGGCCCAGAACGGATCGAAATTCTGACCATGCTTAATTCCTTCCATGGACGGACCTTGGCAAGCCTCACGGCAACTGGGCAATCAACCTTACAAGAAGGGTTCGGCCCTATGGTGCCTGGATTTCGATACGTTCCCTTCAATGATCTAGAAACATTGAAGGCGAACCTTACGCCACAAACAGCCGCTATCATGCTTGAACCCATTCAGGCTGAGGGCGGTGTGGTCGTTCCCGATGGTGACTATTTGAAGAACCTTCGAAAGCTTTGTACCAAACGGCAAATCCTTCTGATTTTTGATGAAGTCCAGACAGGCATGGGACGCACAGGAACCCTATTTGCCTATGAACAATTCGGCATTCAACCGGATATCATGACGTTGGCCAAAGGCCTCGGGGGAGGATTCCCGATTGGGGCCTGCCTAGCCACAGACACCGTGGCCGCTGTATTTGAACCGGGTACGCACGCCTCCACATTTGGCGGGAATCCTCTGGCCTGTGCCGCCGCGTTGAAAGTGTTGGACCTGCTCATCGATGGCGGCAAACTTGAACAGGGCCGCGCAGCCGGCGAATACTTAGCCAAGGGTTTAACCAACCTTTCTGAACAATTTTCTTGTATTCGAGAATCTCGGGGGATGGGTCTGTTGCAAGGATTGGAGTTAACTATTGACGGAAAACCCTTTGTCATGGAATGCCTTGAGCGACGAGTGCTCATAAATTGTACGATGGGCCGTGTGCTCAGATTTGTGCCGCCCTTCATCATCAGCAACCCCCAAATTGATCGATTATTGGCCGTCCTATCTGACGTCTTTTCTAAACGAAAATAAGTCATGGCCTCAACTAGTCCGTCCAAACGAAGCCGTCCCTCTACGTCTGCCTCACGAAGCAAGGCGCAACAGCTTCCCAAGGACTTATTGACGGTTGCGGATATTCCCAGGAAAAAAATCCAAGACTTGATCACCTTGGCTAAAAAAATGAAATCTACCCATGGCAAAGGCAGACCTGCTTTTCCTTTAAGAGGAAAAACGCTAGGATTAATATTTGAAAAACCCTCGACTCGTACACGCGTCTCCTTTGAGGCCGGGATGAATCAATTGGGTGGCCAAGCCCTATTCCTGGCATCGGAAAAAATACAACTCAGCCGAGGAGAAAGTTTAGCTGATACCGCCAAAGTGCTCTCTCGTTACCTAGATGGGTTAGTGGTGAGAACCTTTGACCAATCTGAGTTGGAGGAATGGGCTCAGCATACTTCGATTCCGGTGATTAATGGCCTCACAGATCATTGTCATCCCTGCCAGGCATTAGCAGACCTCCTCACCATCGTAGAAAATAAGGGGCGGGCAAAAGGATTAAAATTAGCCTACATTGGAGATGGCAACAATATTACGCACTCGCTTCTTGAAGTAGGGGCTAAGGTGGGAATGCACGTATCTGTGGGATGTCCCCGGGGTTATGAACCTGATGCGGACATTGTGAACCGGGCCAGAGCCGAAGCGGCTCAAACTGGAGCCACAATTGAAATTACCCATGATCCAATGGTGGCCGCAAAAAATGCTGATGCGATTTATACCGATGTGTGGATCAGCATGGGGCAAGAAGACGAACAACAACCACGCATGGCAGCCTTTGCGCCCTATCAAGTCAACAGTCAGTTAATGAAACAGGCCAAACCAAGTGCTGTGGTCCTTCATTGTCTGCCCGCGCATCGAGGAGAAGAAATTACTGCAGAGGTATTAGATGGAGCCCAATCCGTCGTCCTAGAGCAAGCAGAAAATCGCCTGCATATACAAAAAGCTATCTTGCTGGAATGGCTTGGAAAGTAGATTTCATGAAATACCGTCCAACTTCAGGTCGTTCCACCACGAAACCCCGAGCGACACAATCAACGAGGCTTAAGGTTGTATTGCCATACACTGGAGGCTTGGAAACGTCATTCATGTTGCCTTAGCTCAATGTGGAAAAAGGTGCGACGTCATCTAAAAAATGGTCAGGGTACGATTAACAAGCTCCCGGTGGCTTTATTCGACTCAATGCTTTAGGGTTACCCACTCGAACACCAGTGAAAAAACTAAGTAGTGAGCCCATTCTCTTGACCTAGCCAAATCTCCCTCATGATGAAGATTTCTCGACCAAAGTCACCTAGCAAAGCTCAACCTCGTCTTCAACGTAAGGGCACCATTAAATCAGCCACGTCAAAGCTCTGGGGGGGACGATTCCAAGGCCAGACCGACACCTTAGTCGAATCATTTACGGCATCCATTGGATTTGATTGTCGCCTTTACGAATACGACATTCAAGGCAGTGTGGCACATTGCCAAACGTTGCAGCGAGCAAAAGTGTTGTCCACCCGTGAAAGTCAAACGATTATCAAGGGCCTTCACCATATTCGAGAAGACATTCGCGCCGGTCGGCATGAGTTTAAAGTTGAGGACGAAGATGTACACATGAGCATCGAAAAGCGGCTCACGCAACTCATTGGACCCCTCGGGGGAAAACTACACACCGGCCGAAGCCGGAATGACCAAATTACTCTTGATCTTCGACTCTACCTTAGAGATGCCCTTCAACATCTGCAAGAAGACCTCAGACGGCTCCAACAATCTTTTGTGACCCTCGCCGAGCGTTACAAAGGCGTAATGATGCCGGGCTATACCCATTTACAACGGGCTCAACCTGTTCTTTTTTCTCATCATGCTCTAGCTTACGTTGAAATGGTGGAGAGAGATAAAGGCCGTTTGCATGATGCTCTGGTTCGAATCAATGTCATGCCACTTGGCTCCGGTGCACTTGCAGGAATAAATTACCCAATTGATCGCCACTTTACTGCGGCATTATTAGATTTTCCTCAGATTACTCAAAACAGCTTGGATGCGGTGTCCGATCGTGATTACGTGATAGAAGTCCTGAGTGGATGCGCCATTCTCATGATGCACCTTTCCCGTCTGAGTGAAGAATTCATCGTGTGGTCTTCTCAAGAATTTCAGTTCATCGATCTTCCCGATGGATTTTGCACAGGAAGCAGTATGATGCCTCAGAAAAAAAACCCCGACATTCCTGAACTTATTCGAGGAAAAACCGGGCGAGTGTACGGGCATTTGTTTGGTCTCTTGACGACAGTCAAAGGTTTGCCACTCAGCTATAATCGTGATCTTCAAGAAGACAAAGAACCGTTGTTTGACACAATTGATACAGTCACGACATCAGTTAAAATCTATGCCGAACTACTGGCTCAACTTACCTTACGTCCGGAACCCATGAACAAAGCTGTCTCGGAAGGCTTTCTCCTGGCGACGGAATTAGCAGACTACCTCGTTCAACAGGGAATACCTTTTCGAGAATCGCACCAGATTGTTGGGAATTTGGTCAGGGAATGCTTAGCCAAAGGCAAAGACCTACTGCAACTCACAGAACATGAATTGTTCCAAGCCTCTCCATCGTTTGACAAAAAAGCCTTTCGGGTCCTCACCCCAATGGCTTCTATTAACCAAAAAAATATCGTTGGGGGAACAGCTGAGACTCAAGTGACTTCTCAAATCAATGCCTGGAAGAAGGTGTTGCGATCAAAACCTAAAGACTCTAGCAAGAAAAGACGAACAACATGAATGCCTGGCATTGGCAATTTGACCGCTACATGAAGCCACTGAGCTTCGTAATCTTATTGATGTTCCCTATGGGATGTGGCGCGGTTGGACCACCCATTCCTCCCGAAGACGTAGGGATTGAAGCCAAAATTAGAAAGCAACAACGCGCGGCGACCCCAGACAATGTAGTAACATCAGAAGATCCCGCCGCATCGGTTGAGGAAGAAACCGTTGAACTTCCTGGCTTCTATCCCATAGGCACGCGATGAGCCAACGCACTAAGCCCAAAATATTTGTTCAAAGTACTGTTTACACGGTACAATCAACTCCATTCCATTAGACTTTACTTGTTTGCGAGGACCCAAAAAATGCATATCAAAGAATCCCCCCGTGTGACACGCCCCAAGCTCCTATTATTGGATCCTTACCCGCGCAATAATCCCTACCATATGACGGCGAGTGAACGCCGATCCATCTGGTTTCCCAAACTCAGCTTGCCAGTCATTGCGGCTTATACTCCATCTTCATGGGAAATCGAACTGGTCGACGAGGCGACCACAGATATTAATTTTGAGACTCCCTGTGATTTAGTCGGGCTGTCAGTGATGACCTGCTATGCTCCTCGTGCCTACGAAATTGCGGATGAATTTCGTGCTCGAGGCAAACAGGTTGTTCTGGGAGGTGTGCATCCCACATATTGCCCCGATGAAGCTCTGCGGCATTGCGATGCCATTGTATGTGGAGAAGCCGAAGACCTTTGGCCGCAAGTCGTAGCGGATGTCGAAGCGGGTGCGTTGAAACGCATCTACCGTATGGATCAATTTCCTGCATTAAACAACTATAAACCCCCTCGGATTGAATTGCTGAGTCCCGATTCGTACATGACCAGATTATGTAGCTTTACCACTCGGGGCTGTCTTTTTGTTTGCGAATTTTGCAGCGTGTCGCCCTTTAATGGGAAAA
>JBFJON010000130.1:0-5448 GCA_041617575.1 Nitrospirales bacterium
AAAAAGAACTTGAAAAAGAATTGGTGGCGGCCCGAGGAGCCATTGCCGAATCTCGAAATTTGATTGCGGAACAAAAAGCCGAAATACAGAAAATGCAAAACAATTTGGCTCCGCGAATAGATCTGGCTCAATTGAACCATGAAGTCAAACTCATGCGCCAAGAGGATTTACCAAAACTTTATGGGAAAGATGAGGAAGTGGAGAAAAAGATCTCGGATTTGCAAAAGAATTTCGCGGCCAATTTCGCGGCCCATGAGAAAAATTTTTCAACCACGACAGGAAAGCTCGGCTCCGATATGGAAGCTCTACAGACAACCGTGCAAGCTCAAGATGAACAACAACAGCTCACGCAAACAGAAGTGACAACCCTGGTTCAACAAGTTGATGAAAAGAATCAAGCCCTAACGAAACAGATGACTGAATTTCAGACAGCCTTTGGTCAATTCAAAGAAACGCTCGGCAGCCTGGGAACGGATATTTCTCAAGCCCAAACTGATATCGAAACCATCAAAGCTGATTTGACCACCCAAGACCAAGTTCTTCGCACCTTCAAAACTGATATGACGACCCAAGACCAAGCTCTTCGGACTTTCCTGGAACAAGATGTCAAAACCGCCATGGATGAATTGGTCGCCAATATGGATGCTCGACAACGCCCTGTGCTTGAACGCATTGATGCCCTGCAATCCGACATGGAGGCCTTGGGAGCCCATGTCCAAGCTGAAGCAAGGCAGGTACAGGAATTTTCGCAATCCCTCGTGAAACTTCGAGAAGCGCAGGCGGTCATGGGAAGTCTGCTAGGAAAACGCGGTGATGAGATCATCCAACAAGCCGGACGCTTGTCTGAACAGATGAAAACTGTTGAATCCCACCAAGCTACCCTGGCAGAACAACTCCAATCCAATACGAAAAAGACCTCGAATCACTTGAAAGAAGTCAATGCAAGCCTTACCACGATCTCGCAGAACCTGGATCAAACAACGCAATCGCTTTCACAACGTCTCACACAGCAAGAAAAGACGGTTGCAACGCTCAACCAAGCCATCCAAGAATTTCAACAACTCAAAGGTGAAACGCAGGGCCAAATCCAACAGATGCAAACAGCGAGTCAGATAACCGAACAGCTCCGCCAGAATGTTGAACAGATCAAGACTCGCTTGCAAGGTCTGGAAATCCATCAATCAGAAATTGTTGGAAAACTCGATTCTGACGCGCAAACAACGACAACACACCTTCAAGAAGTTAATAAAGGAATCAAATCAGTCGCCCAAGCGCTAGAAAATGTCAGCGCGAAATTGAATGCACGGATTGCCAGTCAGGAGCAACAACTGAATCGTGCAATAACCTCCTTTCAAAGCGTTCAGAGTTCGGCCGAAGCAGCTCAAACGAATGTCCAGCACCTTAATGAATTAACGGAAACCGTCAATCAATTACGTGGAGTCATCAATACAATCGGAACGAAGTTGGGAGAACGGGTGGATTCGCATGAGGATCGCCTGGGCCAATTGGCCCAACGCGTCAATCATTTACAAGGTAAACCTAAAAAATGACCCCCTGTCGCCTAGATTTTTTTACTTAGAAGGCTACTTTTCGCCTGATCAGGCCTTTTCTGATATCATGTCACTTGCTAAAATAAAGAATTATTAACTCCGACTTCTGAGCATAATTAATGATGACTCGCAGTTTCCTTCCCATCTTTCTCTTGGTGACCCTCCCATTGTGGGGGGGATGCGCGACTGAACCGGATTTGCTCGATTTACAAAAACAGGTTCAGACACTCACGCTTAAGCAGGAGGCGACTCAGGAACAAGAGCAAAAGGCTCGCGAGCGCCTCTCGGCCATTGAATCCCAGCTTGATGAGCACGACTTCCTCGTTGGCGAACTGATTAAAACCGAAGAAGAATCTAATTTAGACACCAGGCACCTACTGGAAAAACTCGAACGGACCAGCACCATGCTTAGAGAGCAAATCGAGCAAACCCGTTTATCTACTCAACGCCGGGATCAGGATTTATCGATTCGAGTCAAAGCCATAGAATCGCGAATCGACAATATGGTTAATCGCCCACGTTCGGAAGCTTCACAAGTCAAAACACCGGAGCCGCCAACGTCTGAACCGATCCAGCAACAGATAGACTTAACTCCATCGACCCAAACCCAATCCAAGCCAAAGAACTCAGGTGTGGAAAATGAAGCCTCGGCATTTCGGTCAGCCTACAAAGTCTACCTCAATGGAAACTATGACCGGGCTTCTGCTGAATTCCAACGATTTGTAAAACACTACCCCTCGACAGCTTTAACGCCACAAGCCTTCTTCTATCTTGGTCAATCACTTTATGTACAGAAACATTATGACCCTGCTCAGCAAGCCCTTCAGCACATCGTGAGCAACTACCCCAACACCAAATACCGGAGCCAAGCCTTATACAGACTAGGACAGATTATGATCGAAACCGATCAGCGATCCAAAGCGCAAGAACTTTGGAACCAGGTGATTCAGGACTACCCAGATTCTCCTGAAGCGAGCACTGCCAAGGAGCAATTAAAAAAAGCCGGGATGTCTTGATTCTCTTTACCTTATCCTCTCGTCCTTCGCCCACACCAGCCATTTCCCTTTAAAGCCATCCGATGTCTCCCCGCGTGACTGGAAAAATTCAGGTCCTTCCAGATGATGTATCATGTCGAATTGCTGCTGGTGAGGTCGTCGAGCGGCCTGCATCTGTTGTTAAAGAACTTATCGACAACAGTCTGGACGCAGCCAGCTCTCTCATCACCATTGAGGTAGAAGGAGGAGGCCGACGGCTCATCAGGGTTACTGATGATGGGATGGGGATGAATCGGGACGATGCGCAATTAGCCTGCCAACGGTTTGCCACGAGCAAACTCCACGCTGAAGACGATCTCTTCAGACTGACCACCTTAGGATTTCGTGGGGAAGCCCTACCGAGTATTGCCTCAGTATCTCGGTTTAGCCTGAGCACCGTACCTTCCGGGTCAACTGTGGGCACCCACATACATTCGAAAGGTGGCGTAGCCTGGGACGTGCAAGATTACGCTGGTACTTCTGGCACTCAGGTGGAGGTCCAGGATCTCTTTTTCAATACACCCGGGCGACAGAAATTTTTAAAGACCGTCTCTACTGAATTTTCTAAAATCTCGTATACTGTCCAACAAGCCGCTACCATCAATCCCCAGATTCACTTTCGACTCTTGCATCATAATCATAAAGTCTTGGATTACCCCGCCGTATCAACGTTTCAAAATCGCTTAGTCCAAATGTATGGGCCAACCTTCCTCAATCGTTTCCTCCCACTCACTCAAACAGCAAGCCCGTTCCAACTCATGGGGTTCGCGATTAGCCCCCATCATGCGCGAACTTCCCGCATCCCTCAGGAAATTTTTGTCAACGGTCGTCCCATCAAAAACACGACCATTTCCCATGCCATCCAGGAAGGCTACAGGTCTTTTCTTCAAAAAGGGAAACATCCCCAATATATTGTTTGTATTCGGCTTGATCCTCAAATGCTGGACATCAATGTGCACCCAACAAAACGAGAAGTTCGCTTTTCTCAGCCTGAAATGCTGCATTCGGGTATACTTCGAGCCATCAAACAAATCTTCGTTGAAGGCGCTTCATTTGCTATCGAATCGCCCGATCAAGTTCGTGGGGACTTCTCCATTCAACCTGATATCCCCGCAGCCAAGCCCACAGTAGAATCCTTAGCCGTTGCCCCGGTGTCTGCTCCACCATATTCTTCAGAAATGGGAGTCCACAAGGCCGGGCATCTATCACTCTTTGCGCAAAAGCCCCCATCGGGATACACGAGGCAGAAGCAGGAATTTGACGTGGTTCCCCTTGGACAGATACACCAGACATACTTATTGGGACACATTAATCAGGATCTCTTTATTATTGATCAACATACAGCCCACGAGCGAGTGCTCTTTGAACGCCTGCTTCAAGCATGGAGCCAGAAGGACGTCCTGCAACAAAGTCTGCTCATTCCTGAGCCTATAGACCTTCTCCCTCACCAGGGAACGTTAATCGAAGCATGGCTGCCGGTATTATCCCAAACCGGCTTGGATATTGAACGCTTTGGGCCCACATCTTATGTCGTTCGGGCTGTACCTGTCATATTGGGCAGCGCCACGGTTGGCCCATTGGTCCTGGAACTGTTGGAGGAGCTCTCGGAATGGAAATCAACGGATTCCTTAGAAAGGGTAATCAGGCCCATTTTGGCAACCATGGCCTGTCAAAGCGCGGTGCAAGCCGGGCGGACTATGACCCTGCCTGAAATTTCCACATTGTTCCATGATTGGGCCCAAGAACATTTTCCCATGACCTGTCCTCATGGAAGACGAGTGGCCATTCGACATTCATTGGAAGAATTGAATACCCTATTTGCCCGGGCTTCAGAGAAACATTCGGTCACCTGATCACTGATGAACCATTCCGAACTGATTAGCACACAGAAACCCATCGTCGCGATAGTTGGCCCAACGGCTATCGGGAAAAGCCGTATCGGGATTGAAATTGCCAAAATCCTCCATACTGAAATTTTGACTGCTGATTCCTGCCAAGTGTATCGGGGAATGGATATCGGGACCGATAAACCAAGGCTTCCCGAACGTCAGGGCGTCCCCCATCGATTGATTGATCTCGTCGCGCCAGACCAATCATTTAACGTAGGCGATTATCGACGTCATGCTCTGCAAGAAATCTCTCGGTTGCATAGCCAGGGTCTTCTCCCATTGGTAGTTGGTGGAACAGGGCTTTATATCCGGGGCTTATTGAGGGGACTATGCCCAGGACCACCAGCAAATTGGTCTCTTCGCGATGCATTAACGCAAGAGGCCACGGAACGGGGATGGTCGTTTTTGCATGAAAAATTGCAACAAGTCGACCCCGATCTTGCGCGACGCCTGCATCCCAACGACCAACCCAAAGTGCTCCGGGCACTCGAAGTGTATCAAACACTTGGAATACCTTTTTCAAAAGTGCAGCAACAACATCAGTTTCAGGAAACTCCATATCCTTTTCTACTAATTGGCCTCACTATGGAGCGTCAAACCCTCTATCGCCGCATTGAAACTCGGGTGGAATGGGAAATCGAAAAAGGTTTGGTTCCAGAAACCCACCAACTCATGCAACAGGGGTATTCGCGGAACTTAGGATCGATGAAGGGGTTAGGCTATAGACAAATTTCCGGATATCTGGCGGGAGAGTATTCTTATGAAGAAGCCGTGGGTTTGTTGAAACGCGATACCCGACGCTTCGCCAAACGGCAAATGACGTGGTTTCGAAAAGAACCTGCTATTCAATGGATCACACTGGAGGAGTCAGATATCCCGACGCAGGCCTCACAACGGATTTTGAAAACGATCAACGATTTTCTCTGTACATTCAAAACATCACGGGCTATTCCTGACAAAACAAAAAACTATCGA
>JBFJON010000131.1:0-5430 GCA_041617575.1 Nitrospirales bacterium
CTCAATCTGACCGGATGTATGGCGGTCCAATCACCTGTTCATGGATGGGCTTATACTGAGGCCAAATTCGACGGCGAAATTGAGAATGGTCCTGCTGCGACACTAGAAGGAAAAGCCTGTGCAACATCAATTCTTGCTATGGTTGCCACAGGTGATGCCAGCTTGGAAGCGGCCAAGGCGAATGGGGGAATCACTCAGGTTGCAGTGGTGGATCATACTGCAAAAAATATCCTTGGAATCTGGGGTGAGTACTGTACTATCGTGAAGGGATCGTAAGCGGCCCGTAAATTACTTCCTTGGGGGATTGTCCTAAGACTCAATTAGGGCAATCCCTTTTTTTTGGAAATATGTGAAAACTCAATGGCCCTAAAATAATGATTACAATTGCTACCGCCTAGCAGAGGCTCTCGAACTACAATACAGGCCTCCATTGCCAGAAAGGCTATTGCACTCCAAAGGGAATGGCTTTTTTTTGAATAAAGATCTTCGTGGCCCACGAGATAAAAGAGTTAGCTGACGAAGCTTCTCTCGCGGTTTGCCTAACTCTTGCACAGACTCTTGAACAACTCGCCAATTTCCTTTCTCCCCCACTGCCCCTACAAAGTGGCCATACAACAAAAACTCTCAGCCCCACAACCCTATAGTTCCTAGCTGGGTTGATGGTTTTGTATGTATGAAAAAAAACCTGGTCTATAATGTGGCGCAAACGCCGTAAATGAATTTTTAGCCTAAAATAAATGAAGAAAATGTAAACACTTCTTGACAAAAGTCCCCTGCTTCTAATGCAGTTGCCTCATGGGCCTATTATGGTGCGTTTCATGCAGCAGCCCTATTCACCCTAAGAGGGGAGTTAAATTGCCTAGAAACCTTTCGTGACATTTTAGCCAAGAGCACCTGGAATGAAATTCCAGGTGCTCTTTTTTGGGGTGAAATATTTAAACTTAGGATTTTCTCGGAGAGGGATCTGTACTTTTTCATGAAATATGTGTTGCTTTTTACTTGGGGTGTGGCCTTATTACTTCCCTGTCGGTTAGAGGCTTTGGATGACATTGAGATTTATCTGTCAGGCTATGGGATGGCCTCCCAACCCTCAAATAAGGGGGTTTCGTTTAAAGGGAGAGGGCTTTCAGACGAAAAGATCAATGGTGATCCGGGTTTAGGATTTAAAATAGGGTTATTCCCACATTTTGCTCATGGATACGTTGGCATTGAATTGGAATCATTTGGAAATAATAATTCAATCCGTTTTCCCATAGTAGGTAGTATAGAAAAGGCAAATGGTAATACCAATCTTATTACTTATCAATCGATGGCCAATCTTATATTGAGATTTCCAGGTGCGATGTTCAGACCATATGCGGGAATGGGAGGCGGGCTTTCAAGTGGAATTCTAACAAGTGCCGATATTCCAGGTAGAAAGGATAAAAACATTGAAACAGGAACGGTTCTTGGATATCAGTTTTTAGGAGGAATGCAACTAGTCATTACTAAAAGGTGGTTCGTGTTTGGGGAATTCAAATACTTTTCTGCGAATTACCATTGGAACGAACTTTCAATAAAATTCAGGAGTGAATATTTTTTGGGGGGTATTGGTTTTTTGTTTTAATCCTAGATTTCAAACTGTTGTCAAAGTTTTTTAAAAGTAAGGTTTTGGTTCACCTGGTCATATGGAGAGTTAGAAATACCCGTGAAATATAGCAAGGACTTCATTGTCCCTATTGTTGTGGGTAAAGGTACTTTGAAAAGCAAAATTTTTGGCCACGGTGAACCATTGGTGCACTGAAATATAGACATCATTGCAATGATCACCAAGAGGAAAGTCCAGATAGCTTCCCGAAATAGGCCATTTCCAGTTATCAGTCACGTTGGCCATAAGTCCGCCAGACACCCCGCCTCCTACTCGGGCATAGTTTTCAAAGGCCCCGCTTACTTTTGCGTTGAATTCTTCAAACAAGAAAAGGGCTTCTCTTTGTAGAAAATGAGTCTCACGGTGAGTGCAATTGCCCCAGCCATTACTACTGAAGGGGGGTTTTTGCCAATGGCAAGGACGCCAGTCTTGGCGTCCAGGCATGCACGTGGAACGTAGCTGGATCTTGTATCCTAATCAGGTTTGGATTGCATTCACGAATGGATGCAATGTTGCGTATTGGGGTGGGAATTGAATCAGTGACGCAAAAAAATTAAAAAAGATCCTTCTAAGCTTGGATATTCCGATGTTTCCTTCACGTCCACCCCAGGCGAGTCTGAAGACCAGCTTGAAGTGCACTAGGTGTATGGCCTCCTTCTTGCATTTACAAAGTTCCGCGTAATGAAAAGTCATCCGTGTTCGCATGGCACCAGCTTTGAAGCTGGGGTAATGGAAGTTTTTGACTTAGTATCATGAGGGAGTAGGCAAAACCAGAACATTGGAGACAAAATGAAGCGAATGCCTTGGAGATGTCTATTTACCGTAGTGATGGGCCTGATAGCTTTTGGGGGGCTCTCAGATAATGTACAGGCAAAAGGAATGGATTCTGAAGATTCAGATTCGGTGATTATTTCCGGCGGCGGGGGGATCTTTTTTCCTTTGCAGGGCAAATCCGGGTTCAATGGTGTGGTTCAAGCTGCGGGGAAAATTTCTCCTCACGAACGACGGGGTGTTGAACTGGAATACCGTAATTACGAAGCGAAACTCTTTAAGGCCAAGGATATTGACACACAGTCCTATATTGTACGAGGGATCGGGCAGTATTTTTTTCGTTCCCACGGCATTTCTCCCTATGTTGGCCTCGGGTTGAATATGGCTGTCAATGTCTTTGACGAAAAGGAAATTGAAAAAAAGAGGCCTTCGATCAATATTAAACGAGGTGTGGGATTTGGGTTTGGAATCATGGGGGCCCTGGGAGTCGAGGTCCCTATGGGACAGCAGTTGGCTTTTTTTGCGGAAGGCCGGTTGAGTGGTGACTTTCAATTAACCCACTATGAAAAACGATCGGGAAAAGATAGGCTCAGAATTGAAAGTTTGAGTGGCCTGACCGGAATGGGGGGAATTCGAGTACGTTTTTGATCAGCCAAAAAAATTGAATTCATGATTAAAAATACCCATGAAATACAACAAGGACTTCATTGTCCCTATCGTGGTGGGTAAAGGTACTTCGAAAAGCAAAATTTTTGGCTAGAGTGAAACGTTGTCCAACTGAAATATGGACATCATCTGAATGATCACCAAGAGGATAGCCCAGATAGCCTCCTGAAATGAGCCATTTCCAGTTATCGGTCATGTTGGACATGAGTCCGCCAGACACCCCGCCGCCTAATCGGTAATTCTTCTCATAGGCCCCACTCACATTCGCGTCAAATTCTCCAAACAAGAAAAAGACTTCTCTTTGTAGAAAATGGGTTTCCACTGCTCCCCCGACCCCAGCATTGAAATATCCGTTGGAACACAGATCACAGGAATGGAATTTGACGGTGTCCATTCCAACGTTGATTTTCCATGAAGGCGATTGAAACCACGTGTCCATGGGAGCCAACGAAATAATATTCGCCAGAGTAAAACGTTCCACTCGAAATTGATTTTTAGAGTGATAATGTCTGAGCCCCAGGTCACCTAGGACAATTTGGGCATCCAAGGTATATCCGGGGTCAGGATCCAATAAATCATGATAGACGGCTCGGAAGTTGACCTCTTCAAAGACCTCATGATTTCTCCAGCCCCCCCCGTTCCCGACTCGGAAGGATTCATGCCCGTGTTCAGGGGAAGGAGTCAGTGGAGTAACCTGAAACGGGGAAGAAGGTATTCTTCGTTTGCTACGCTCCACCAACACAGCGCGATTGCTCGTTTTATATTCCTCAGCTTTATCTGGGTCCGTCAGACTTTGGTAACGCAAGAAATCTGAGGCAACGTCCAACAGAGAAGCCTGCTGTTCCGTGGAGAAAGCTAAAAATTCCTCGTGTTGTGAAACAGACGGATCTTTTACTAGTTGCGCTATCCATTGGCGCTCTTCCTGGCTAAGAGTTTCTCGCTTCCGCTTGAGTTGAGTACTTCGGGCTGGTCGATAGGAGACTTCTCCCACGAGCCCTTGATTTTGGACCAAGAGGCGGATGGTATCCGCTGGGATAGTCCAGAAATGAAACCGTTCAGTCAGGAGAAGTGAAGGGTCAGCCACTTCCAATAAGGAAAGAATATGATAGGCACAATTTTCTTTAAAAAAGAAATAATCGAAATAGGCATTGCCCAACTCCCAGGCATGCATGAGGAGCCGATGAATTTGTTTGGGAGAAAAATTGAGGCGGTATTCCCAAATGTCCCGATTCTCAATATCACGGTATTCCTGCACTTTCAAATAATAGGGGATGGTCGAGAAGAAGCCCTTGTATCCTCCAAAAATTCCTTTATAGGCGTATTCGATTCCTGGATTTGGTGGCACCTCTGCTGCATAGTTGATCGTATAGGCGAGAATCCGTGTTTGTTCGGTTTGGTCTATTGGATCAACTCGGAGAAAGGTGTGGCCAAACATGGAAGCGGGATTCCCCATATAGGCTGAGGGGAAAATCATGGAAATAAACTCGGCATCAAATTCATCAAACCATTGCCGAAAACGTTCACACGGGTGGGGATGGAGTTTGGTCTCGTCAAATTTCAATTTTTCGTTAAGCCAGTGATAGCGGGCCACAAAGGCGCATTGCGCAGGTTGTTGTGACCGACCCACCAAAGCATCGGAAAAAAAGAAGGTGAGTGTGGCCTTTAATTCGGCTTCGGGGTCAATCTTTCCATGGTCTGCCAGGAAAAATCCTGGATCGTCCACTTCGCTGGTGTGACCAGTAAAGAAATTTTCCCGGTAATGGAGTAAGAGATGCCAAGAACGCTGCTCGTGGAGCTTGTCCCTGACGGCTTGGTTAATCAGTTCTTGAAGGTATGTTGGGGCCGCGCCTTGCGCGTTGTCTACAAAAGGGAAGAACAACAAACCAAGACAAATAAGAAGTGTTGTTACCACATGCGGGGAGGGAAAAAGAAAAGGCTCCGGCTTAAAAAGCCGGAGCCTAAATGAATCTATTTGTTTGTGGTGGCTTGCGCCAAAACAACATGGCCCGACATGGCGTCATTCAGCGCCTTGACTACGGCCTTTGGAGATGTTTCGCCAGCTTGAACAAGGGTTGTATAGTTCTCTTGTGTCATTGCAAAAAATTCCTGATGATTTTCTTCAGGAATGCCCATCAATGTAGCCAATGATGTTAAATGTTCACCTTGGCCCTGCGCCATTTCTTGGGATAAGTTGTCGAAATTCAGGGCCGTAAACACATTGACTTTTTCAGATGCAAAAATCTTTCCATCATTGGTACAGCCGGAAGTGCCCGAACTGATTCCAAACGTCTGAGATCCCAAGGTACCATTGGTGGTGGCCATCAGCACCTGCCCGCCAATGCTTTCCTTTTGGGTGGAATCTTCCC
>JBFJON010000132.1:0-5418 GCA_041617575.1 Nitrospirales bacterium
AGTAAGCCTTATTTTCTTTGGGATGTTGTTAACCCGCTCCGAAGTAGCTTTTGCGGGACGCGCCTACGCGGCCTACGGAGGGGTGTACATCGCGGCTTCTCTGTTATGGCTCCTTGTAGTGGAAGGAGTAGTTCCCGATCGGTGGGATATTATTGGTGCGGGAATTTGTCTGGTGGGCGCAGGCTTAATCCTGTGGGGACCTCGCTGGATAACCCACTAAGACGCTCAACAGCTCGAAAGACATCCTGGTTAAAAATGTCCATAATCCTTTGCAAATCGGCTATCACGATTCCAATTTTTATCAGTACTTCTTTTTGGGTAATCTTTGCTAACCTAAGTAGCGATTATCAAAATGGTACTTTATTGTGGTAAAAAAGGAACTGTGCAATTTGTAAATTCCGATTTGAAATCTCATGTTCTGTAAATTCTGCCGCTTCAAGCTTAACTAAAGGAGAAGGCCATGCTCGTTCAAGACGTCATGTCAACAGGTGTCATTTCGGCTTACCCCACTGATTCCGTACGTTCAGCCGTTATTAAAATGTTAAGCCGCCATTGTGGAGCAGTGCCTGTTATTGACCAACAGCAGAACCTGATTGGTCTTGTGGCCATTCGCGATGTCATGATTCCTCTTTTTCCAAATTATGGGGATTATATTCATGACAATGTTCATAGCCGTGATTTTGTAGAAATGGAGGAAGGGTATCCAGAGTGTCTTCGCAAAAAAGTAGAAGAGGTCATGAGCAAAAATCCTCTTACCGTTTCGCCCACAACTAGCATTTTGGAGGCTGCTTCTTACATGGGTCTCAAGCACTTTCGCCGCATTCCCGTCGCCGAGGGTGGCAAACTTTTGGGAATGGTCAGCATTGGCGATATTAATCGTGGCTTATTTTTCAGCAAGGGTTTTCTTTCTTTGTAAATTCAAAAGGTTATCTCTGGAACAGGGGCCATTCGCATGCTGAATTTCTAATAAGGTTGGTGTGATCCTGACCGGTTCAGCTAATTGCGGAAAGGTTAAAGTGGGCAGACTCGAGGAATGTCAGACGATCATTGCTCTTTTGGGGAGCTATCACCCTTAGCATATTTGGATTCAATCTTGAACCGAGATTTGAGGCCAGCGGAAATCATCACTTCCCCCTGTGCGTTAACAATAACCCCCTCCACATCGGGTAAAGATTCGATTAGGGCCATTCCTTTTTCTGGCCCCATGACAAAAATACCCGTATCTAAGCCATCAGCCGTAACGCCGTCTTTGGCAATGACCGTAACGCTCTGACACCCTCGGGCTGGTTGAAGCGTCGAAGGATCTAGAATATGGTGATACCGAATTCCGTCTTTCATGATAAAGCGTTGGTAATCCCCCGCTGTTGAAACCGCTTCATTTTCTAATGCGATGCTACCTAAGATCTGGCCTTGTTCTTTTCGGGGGTGCTGTATTCCAAAGATGAATCGTTCCTGATCCGGCATACGGCCAAAAGTCTTAATGTCTCCTGAAAGTGCAACCACGCCCGCGATCGCCCCAGCCTTTTGCATAACCCCTACGACCAGATCGGCTGTATAGCCCTTGCCGATGCCCCCAACATCAATTTGCATTCCCGCGCGCTTAAGAAAGACCGTGCTTGCTGTTTCATCAAGGACAACATTTTCGAGAGAGATGAATGGACGGATGACATCTAATTCCTCTTTCGAAGGAATCCTCCCCTCCTGACTCACATTCCACGCGGCCACAGCAGGGCCCACCGCGATATTGAAGCCACCTTCCGTCAAGGTCGCCATTCGTAGTGAGACCTTCAGAACCTCCATATTTTCTAAGCCAACTTGAACCGGATGTTTCCCCGCAGCGGCATTGACCTGTGAAAGTTCACTTGTCGGAATCCAGGTACTCATAAGATGTTCCAATCGCCGTATTTCATCAAGACCGGCCTTGGCAGCCTTCTGTGCAGTCGGTTCATCCGTTGCAACGGCTGTAACAAACACCACGGTCCCCATGAGCATCTGACTGCGCTTCACAAGATGTGGCGTTCCCTGACACCCCCCCACCAAGAGACTCAAGAGGAACAGTCCAATGATTGTCTTCATTCGCCCCTTCATTTTTATCAAACCTTTATCAATAATTTTCGTTTTCTCTACAACAAGTATCCTGTTGTTAGAATCTATGTGGAATTATGGCGATTGAACCATCGAAATCTGGGATATGGAGTGATTTCGTACAACCGCGACCGTAACAAGAAGGGTTCAGCTAGGTTGGCAACAACCACATTCCGAGAAAGGGAAGGATAACGAACCCTCAATTCCACGAAAGCTTGTACTTGTTCGGCGGAAATTCTTACTTCTACCTCTCTTGTAAAATTCGGAGGATCAAGTTGGAATCGCCACGCTCCTAAATACACAACTTCCTGGTCCGGAACTTCAAACGTCAGAAAAATTTCCGCACTGGATCGAAACCCGCCTTCTTGAATGAACACTCGGGTCACCTGATAATGACCCGGGTCCAATGGAAGAAAGAAATACGAGGACGCGACCTGAATATCCAAACGATAGCGCTTTTGCCCATCCTTGGTGACGAATTCAAGGGAAGCCAGTTCCGAGAGAAAAATTCTCCCTGAAGGCTTTTCTTGCTACATGTGAATGTGACCGAAAACCAGGGGACTCTGGAGGTGTTCTTGAGCGGGATAAGCCGCCAGTTGCAACACGCATCCCATGCTCATTCCAGCAAGAATTTTTAGCAGTCCCATCGGGCAAGCAAGAACGTTCAGCCTTGGCATCCCGTCATTATATCTCACATCACTTTTATTTTTTTCAAGCTAGCACGGCATAAAAAGACCTAAAAGAACAACAAATACCCTTCTTGACAGACGCCAAAAGATTACGGTATTAAGAATAGTTCTCAATTTCAAAATTAACAATAATTAGATTCAATATCAAAATGGATTCAGAAACATCATTCCCATGCACCACCCCCTCAGAGGCACGTTGTCATTGCGGACAACTGATAGCCCTCTTAAAAAAAGATGGGGTGGAGCTGAAATGCAAGCGCTGCAAGCGTCTGGTCTTTCTTCCATTTACTTCATTGAGTCCCAATGATCGGTCCAACCTATCGATTGGAAATGCTCCCGAAGATGGAATGCCTTGCGTGCTGACGCATGATCGTTCGTAATTCCTTGCCATTGAGGACCTCGAGTCCCCCACCATTTCCCTGAGGACCTCCGCGTCCCAATTGTTTAATTAGGAGGTTTTCATTTATGAAGCAGTATGTCATCTGGGCCTTCGTGGCCACCACCATGCTCACAGGGCAGTTAGGATTCGTCGAATCCGCAGCAGCTAGGGAAGATCGTCTTGCAGACACACCGACCGCCATTCAATCCGTCACCCCAGCAGAAATCGAACGGATCGTCGATCAAAGAATTCAGGATTTACTCAAAGAGGGAACAGTGCCTGGCATCTCGAATGCTCAAGCTGCCCCACCTCAACCCCTCAACATCCGGGGAGGGAAAAGCTTACAGGAAATATCACCACAGAAGAAGTATAACTCAGCCATGCAAGGGTCAGGGCAATTGATCTATGCCCGTCCCTTCGTCTCCAGCCCAAAAGCCATCCTGGGTGGTTACATGGACATCGAATATTTCAATCGCGCTAATCAAGGAAACAGCTATTTCGATCAACATCGTTTGGTACCTTTTATTTATGGGGATGTCAGTGATCGGGTAAAATTTGCTGCGGAAATTGAATTCGAGCATGGAACCAACGACATTAAAGTGGAATTCGCCAGCATCGATTACCTCATTCAAGAACCGATTAACCTACGTGCCGGCATCATCCTCCTACCCATGGGAAAATTCAATCTCCTGCATGATGCGCCCCTTCGTGATTTAACCGAACGCCCCCTGGTGGCACAGCGGATCATCCCTTCAACGCTCCACCAACCGGGGATCGGAACCTACGGCACGTTCTATCCCACGACCCTCTCGAAATTAGACTACGAAGTCTACTTCATCAGTGGATTCACCAATGCCTTTGGGGGCGCTTCAAACCCTAATGCCAACTCTAACATTACCGTAACCAACGGCATCCGAAGTGCACGATCAAATAACACCGCGTTCGACAATAATAATGGGAAAGCCGTGGTTGGCCGTCTGGCATTTAGCCCTTTGCTTGGTGTTGAAATTGGTGGATCAGGATTTTTCGGTTCTTATGACGCCCAAAGTAAACGCCCCCTTGCCATTTGGGCCATGGACTGGACCTTCCAACGCGGACCGTTTGAACTCATCGGGGAAAGTGCCTGGGCCTATATTCGAGACAATAATTTAAGCCAAGCCGGAACACCCAATGGTCAGCCACGACGGATGCAAGGCTATTATGTCCAATTGAATTACCACTTCCTTCCGGAATGGCTCAGTGATTTGGCCCCGTCTTTCTTCAAACAAGAAGTCTCTACCTTCACAGCTGTGGCACGATGGGAACAAATGAACCTGGGACAGGATTTAAATGACAACACAGAAGCCGGGAAACTGGGAGAATGGGAGCGCCTCACCCTTGGGCTCAACTTCCGGCCAACGGAAGATACCGTCTTTAAAACCGACTTCCAATACACACCGGTTGGCAGAAGCGGGAATCAACGGATTCACGATACCGCCTTTGTGGCCTCCTGGGCGACTTATTTCTAGGATTTGATCGAGAGGAGAGGAGCTGAGCTGTTAGCCATCTCTCCTCTTCATAAATTTGGAATTGATATAAAAACAGCTTGAAAATATCAAGAAAAATCAATACAAATATCCCTGTTGACCAGCTTCAAAGTCCAGTGATACAATCGGCTTCTTATTTTTCATAATGAGAATCAAATTCAAATAAATTGAAACTCATTCTCATTTTTTAATTTATCAATCTCGATCTTTCATTCCGTTTTTTATGCTGTCCCTAACTCTTGCTTCTCTGCTTCGTGGAATTTCCCTTTTTGCCAGCACTTCCCTCTTTCTTGGCTGCGGATCCCTTTCCGGCTCAGAATTGATGAGTGAACGGTACATGGCCTGCCCCATGGATTCCGTATGGAATTCCTCCTTGGAAACGCTCAAAGCCTATCCGGTGACTAAGAAAGACAAGTCCAACGGAGTGATCGAGACTGGTTGGCGGGTGGAATATGTGCAAGGCGCCGGGTATGGCCTGCTCCAGCGGGAAGGCATGGGCGATAAAGAACGATCCCAACTGACCCTGAACATGAAGCCCCTCGAATCCAATGCCGTGCGACTCCAAATTGCCGAACGGCGGCAACATTGGGGATTCCGTGGTGGCGGCAGGATTTATGATTGGTACCCGGTCCAGCCATCACAAAAAGAAGTGAACTACATTCTGAACAATTTAACCAAGAAACTCGAGGCTGTAGGATGTTTCGTCGAATCCTAATCATTGCACTGCTTCTCACGACTC
>JBFJON010000133.1:0-5364 GCA_041617575.1 Nitrospirales bacterium
CCTGGATGGCGGCCACGGCAATCATGGCATTGGAGCTGCAAAAGTTGGGATTTGAAAGCGCCAATGGGGTGGATCGCTACTTTTTTGAGAAGGCCCAATCGGCGGGGAAAGACATTCAAGGCCTAGAGACCGTGGAGTTTCAACTTGATCTGTTTGACAAACTACCTCTATTGATTCAAGAGCAATTTCTCTTGCAAACGTTAGAGGATCTGAAAACCCTCGATACACAAGTCAGCGAAATGGTCAAAGCCTGGAAAAATGGGAATGCACAGGATTTGGAAACTTTACTTGTCGGCATGCGTGAATATCCTGAATTACATCAGGTTCTTGTCATCAATCGAAATAATGATTGGCTGCCGCACATTGAGCAAGCGCTTCAGGAAAAGGAGCCCGTCTTTTTTGTGGTAGGATCGTTGCACCTACTGGGGAAGGAAGGCCTCTTAGCAGCTCTGCAACAAAAAGGCTATATCGTTCAGCAGTTATAGTTTGGGAATGTTGAAAAAAGCCGCCAGCGGTGTTCTCGCCCTTTTACCGTGCTCACGTACAAGGTGTACGCTCCGCGCGTCAAAAGAGCTGCGGCCTTGCTGGACGGACTTTTTTGAACATTCCTGTCGGCCGCTAATATCGAATTCCTCTCGGGTGCGTATGTGCCTTTCTTGAGAAATTTTCAACAGGGCAAGTTTGTCACGAAAAACAATGGGGAGAGCATGCACGAAATGCTCTCCCCAAGGAATGTAGAATTGGGATCTCCCAATACGGATTATGGCTTGATATACAGGTACCCTTCCTTTTGCAGATCAGCGATGCGTTTGACCGCAACCGGGTGTGCGGTGGGCTTAAACCCTGCAACCAATTTTTCCAAGGGCGTCCCAAACAGTTTCATCGAGACTTGACACATTTCCGCTTGTGCGCCTTTATCGATAATCACTTTCAACTTATCACGCAGCACGGGGTCTACGGTTTCCTTTTCAAATAATTTTAATGCGGGGCCATGCACGACTAACACGACGTCAATCTTGTCAGGTCCCCCTTCTGCTTCAATATGCTTATCGATTAACGCCATCGCATACTTGGCGACCTCTGGATCCTTCCCATCCACGTGATAGAGCACTTTGGTCTTTCCCGATTCGGCCAAGACCATTCCAGGGAGGGCAAAGAAAAGGAGTCCAGGGGCCAGTAACCCCAAAGCCAGAACTATAAATCGAAATCGCCGAATTGCCTGAATAAACATAAAAACCCCCTTTTTCTTGGATAACGATATTTCATTAAATCTAGAGAGCACCTCTCATTAAAAATTATACTCTCTGGGATGTTGGGGGCGATAGGGCAAGACGGAAAGGAAAGGGACTGGTACACTTGCGTTAGATCAAATCAATTCAAAAACTCCCTCGCCCTGGAGGACTTCGTTTCGAGGAGGAACGAATGGTTGGGTGAGGGTGAAGACGTTTGGATGGGAAAACACCATAACTCAGGAGAGGATATTATATGATTACCGCAATTGGCGATGTGTTACGACGATGTTATGAACGAGGCTGGATCACCAGTCGTGATGGAAATTGTAGCCTCCGGCGTGCTAGAAGTGTCTATCTGTACGTCACGCCATCAGGATGGCGAAAAACGATTGTCCATCCAGAGCATATGGTCAAAATCAAATTTGTCGATGGAAACCTGCAAATCCCGCCTGGGTCCAATCCCTCTGGTGAGCTTCATATGCATTATTTATTAACCAGAGGGATGAATCGCACCAGGGCTGTGGTGCATGTGCATCCGACTCATGTGGTGGCTGCCATTTATCGAGGATTCGACCTACAGAAAATTTGTCAAGATTTTCCGGAAATCTACCGCTATACTCGTATTGGGCCAACTGTTCCGGCCCTACCCGCCATTAGCACGGAACTCGGAGAAGCTACGGCGAAGGCCTTGGGAGTCACAGAAGCCAACCCAGCAGGGGATTTCGATATCGTGGGCCAAGCCAACCATGGCGTTTGTTCAATGGCATCGGACCCTTGGTCTGCCTATGAACACATCGAACGGTTAAATCATATCTGCGAAATCGTCCTGGACAGCGGCGTCTCTCCCTAGGAGGATGGTGATAATGGCTTTCAACTTTGTTCTCGCTTCGCTCGGAGACTCAACGTACAAGGGTACGTTATGTCCCTTCTCTCGCTGTAACCTCGCCGAACGCGCATTTTGACCATTCTGCCAACCACCTATTGATTCTCAAAAGTTGCCTCTCCCTGGTAGGAAAAGGGCTCGAGTGAGGGGGGAAGCGCGCATCTCTCAACCCACGATCAATTGTCCCATTTGATTCCCATCTGATTCGGTATTGCAAAAAGATTATTGTGAAAATGCATAAAGAGGGACTCAACCTCTCTTGCTGAGAGACTTGAGACACGCTATCATTTTCAATCTGTTCCATTCCGTATAGAACAATCACCGTTTCCTTCAAATAGAAAGGATTATTGATGGCTTCAAAGAAATCTGTTCGCAAGACCTCTGCTAAGAAACCCCTGAAGTCCAAAACCATTGCAAAGAAAAATCCCTTCGTAAAAAAGGGTAAGACAAAGCCGGCCTCTAAACCCACTGCAACCAAAAAGAAAAGCAAGACCGCCAAACCATCCAAAAAGAAAAAAACTTCTTCTAAGGCCTCTTCAGCGAAAAAGAAGGTCGTGGCTAAAAAGTCTGTGTCAAAGAAGAAGGCAACCCCGAAAAAGAAAGTGGTGAATGCCGTTTCCAAGCCAAAAG
Organism: Nitrospirales bacterium; assembly: GCA_041617575.1. Taxonomy (GTDB): domain Bacteria; phylum Nitrospirota; class Nitrospiria; order Nitrospirales; family UBA8639; genus Nitrospira_E. The sequence goes on from JBFJON010000133.1 coordinate 2,746, forward strand.
TCCAAAAAACCCCAAAGAAAAAACCATTGGTTAAACATAAGAAAATCTCAGTCACGAAGAAAAAAACGAAGCCGAGCCAAGCGAAGAAACCATTAGTAAAAAAACCAACCGTATCTTCTTTTGGCTCTCAACGTTTGCCAAAAACTAAGGAGCAATTGCTTTCTGCGACTGAACGCTACAATATTGGTGGGCTCTTTGCTTGTGCGATGGAACGTCGGCATGATCCTGATTGTTCACGCCTTCGAGCAGTGCTTCGTCATTTGGACCTCTCTGCTCAAGAAAAAGACAATCTCATTCGCTTGTCAGAAGGATTCATGATTCCCAAATTGTTTGCCGAAAATCTCCCTGAGCAGAAAGTGAACCAATTGCTAGCTGACTTGGTGAAATTTGCGATTGCGGAAGGAAGCAACGAGAGGTATTGGCGTGAAGAAATTCAACAGGTCGGATTTTGGCTCGGCATATTTCCCGCCCAATTTCAAGCCATTGAACAGCAAGTAAGACGTTAACTCCGAATAGCTAGAACGAGCGTGAAATTCGGAAGATCATCTTCGAGTTGCTTAGGTGTAATAGTCAGGATTTGATCTGGGTGACACTCTCAGATTTGAGTCAAAACGGACGCTCACGAGCTTTGGGGATCAATGACCCTTCTCGACCCGAAGCCGACATTTGTCGTTATAAGAGGTTATAAGAGATTGAATATTGTTATCTGTATTACAATTCAAATAAAGGGAGACATCAAGACCTGATCAAGGCCGCGGGCTCAGGAGTCACTCTTTTTCTTCCCTCCCCGGATTCCATCGCCTCGCGAGGTACGCTTTTCTTTGGAATGCTCTTAGCCTTCGTCTTGTGCATTTTTTCGCGCGAGTGATACGGCAGAATTCCACGGAGAACTTCCGGTAGTGTGTCGCACGGCACGTCCTCTAAAAGCTTGATGGCCGGTTTGGGATTTGGACCTGAACGACCTCCCACGAATACATCTACCGCCTCAATCACTTTCCCTTGGATTTTGATCTTTTTTCCTAAGAGCCCTACGTCGGCGACCAGATGATTTCCACACGCCGCCGGACATCCCGACCAATGCATGGTAATCGGTTTCATTTCGGTGCCAATTAGTGCCTCCACTCGTTTGGCTGTTTCCACCGCTCGGCTTTTCGTCTCAATCACAGCCAAATTGCAATAGTCGTTGCCGACGCAACTGACCAATCCTTTTTGTACCGGCGTGGGGTTGTAGAGAAAACGCTTAAGCAAAGGCTCTTCGCTCAGATCTCCCAAAAGGCGATCATGGACATTCGGAATAATCATCGCCTGATTTGCGGCTAGACGAATTTCTCCTGTGCCGTAGGTTTCAGCCAGCGCCGCAATTCCCTCCAGATCATCGGCGTGAATCCGCCCGACGGGAATTTTGAGACCGACATAGCTCACTCCAGGGTCTTTCTGCCGGTAAATGCCCATGTGTTCGTTCACCGACGTTTTTCGCACATCCGTTCCCGCTCGTTCCAACACCCATTCGACTTCCCGCTGGACCTCGAGGCGAAACCGTTCCTCTCCCCACTCATCCAGCAAAAATGCCAACCGGGCGGTGGTCCGGGATTCTCGATAACCGTGATCACGAAACACGCGAAGGATGGCTCCCGTCACCGCCACCACTTCTGGCGGAGTAACAAACACATCCAATGGTGTCGCGATACGATATCCCCCGGACCCCAATTTTCCTCCGGCCAGGAGGTTAAACCCGGTGACCGGCCCCTGCGAGCCTTCTTCAATGGTGGCGGGGACTAATGCCAGATCCTGTGTTTCCAGATGCAGACAATTGTCCGGGCACCCCGTGATAGCCATATTGAACTTTCGCGGAAGATTCGAATAGTCCCGATTGCCCACCAGTTCTTCCGTGAGCTGCTTCACCAGATCCGTGGCATCGAGTTGTTCCTGGGCGGTTAACCCGGCCACTGGACAGGTCATGATATTGCGCACATTGTCCATGCCGGTTTGCAACGAGCAGAGGCCCGCCTCTTCCATTTGGCGTAAGACCTCCGGAATATGCTCAATCCTCAATTGCCGTAACTGAATCTGCTGACGGGTCGTCAAATCCAACACCCCGTTCCCATAGGTGTTGGCGAGATGCGCTAACGTGCGTATTTGAACTGAGGTGGTTCTCCCTCCTGGAATCCGCACTCGAATCATGAAGTACCCGGGTGTGGGATTTCGCAAGAATATGCCGTACCATTTCAATCGTTGCACGTCGTCTTCAGGGATGGCTTCCCAGCCCAATTGGGCGTATCGGGCGATGTCTTCCTTGATTGCCAGCCCGTCTTTTTCTGCTTTGAGCACCTCAATCTTATTCATCAGAATCCTCTCCGGTTTCCTTTCTCGCTTCCGTCACGCGACTCGTTGCGTAACCTAGTTCTCCCGACCAACGGCCAATGGCTTAGACAATAATTCTGCCTCCGCTGGCAAATGGATCCGCCGTGACAATTCATGCGACACGGCTTCCGTCACGGGTTCTGTATTCTTGATCCACCCATGCACAGGACTGGTTACCCAATACGTTCCTCCCATAAACACGACGCCACCGACGATATTCCCCGACGCGACCCACATCTGATTCCAGATAAACCCGGC
>JBFJON010000134.1:0-5360 GCA_041617575.1 Nitrospirales bacterium
TCATTTGGTGTTCCTGTAAAGGGGAAACGAGTTTCACTCCGCCAGATGTGATGATCCGGCGTCAAAATACTCCTGTCACCTTTCAGACAGATTGGGTGCTTCTCCCGACAGTGCCCGGGCTTCAACGTCGGATGGGTTTGTTAACTGTCAGGCTTGCCACCCCCGCACCACCAGAAGGGGCACAATTTAACCTCACCTTATCAGCTAACAACCAGAGTCAGGATTTCATCTGGTCAACCTTGCCCTATCAAGTCAGGGGGAAAGGTGTGACGTTTCTTTTTGCCTCATGTTTCTGGCAGAACAATGACCGAGATGGCTATTACCGGGCTGGCCTCAAAGAGTTACAGGCTCTGTCGAACCCTCAGTTTAAAATGCTCATTGGCGATCAAGTGTATGGCGATTGGCCGAATGCGTGGGATTTGGGTGATGACGCCATTGAACTCTATGCCAAGCGTTATCGACAATATTGGGGGGATGCATTCTACCGAGAAGCGCTACAAACATGTCCCAACTTTATCACCTGTGATGACCATGAGTACTGGAATGATTACCCGGAATTTCAGATCCAATTGCCACAAACATGGGATCCCAAGAACCGAGAAAAATATGGGCGGGGGGCCGAGGAACTTTATTACCAGTATCAACAATGCCTCAACCCCGATGAAGCCCGTTGGTATGCATTCACCATTGATCCGGTATCATTTTTTATTGCCGATACCAGATCGGAACGGGAGAGGTGCAACGACAAAGGCACTAGCCATTTCATGGCAGAAGATCAATGGATGGCGCTGGAAGCCTGGCAACAAGGTTTAACGGGTCCAGGTGTTTTAGTGTTAGGCCAACCCCTCTTTCAAAAAGATGGGAATTACAAAGACCATTCCTTGTCGAATTTCAAGAAAGATTACGCCCGTCTGTGGCGAGTGCTCGAACGGTCCCTTTCTGGGGACAATGTCGAACATCGACCGCACGATATTCTGATCCTGTCGGGGGATATTCATACGGGACGCTATGCCGAGGCCCATGGCCCCTTCCCCGATGCGCCCTACGGCGTCCCGGAATTCATTGCTTCCCCGGCCGCGATGATCAGGCCAGGTAACACCAAACCAGAAGCCCCTCCTGAACGGATTCGGGTACGGTCGAATGCTCAAGGCGGTGAATCAATCTGGACCATTGATCCTCAAAAACATATCAAGATCATTACCATCCAAAACAATGTGGGCTTGGTACGAATGTCTCCTGGCAATTCGGTTGGCGAAAGTCCTCGAGTTAGATTCGAATTGGAACTCTGGCGGTTGCCGGCCAAGCTTATTCAGCTAGATTGGGATGAAGATGCGCCTCCGCAAGGCACGGGCGGTCCCTTGGAGCGGGTGTTTAATAAAGAATTACTGTTGAGATAAAAGGTAGATTCTTGGATATGAGGATATGAACACTTGAGGTTTCTTCAGAAAGGAAATCATCATGCGTAATTCTGAAACGAGCACGAGAAATCCCAATATCAAAGATTGGACCGGGAAGTATCACAAACGCACCAACTTGCAATTTTTCAATGATGTGTTTGCGGCCTTGCGCAAACAGGACATCGGCAATCGTGGTCTCATGACGGTGGGGTTGGTGGGGAGTCGGGATCTACCAGGGCATAGCTTGCGTATGGCCCAAGCCATGCTGCGATGGGACCTACGGCCCAGTTTCTGGTCTCATGCCTTTGTCGTGGCAGAACCGGTGATGGCGCGTTCCTCGTTAGGAAATTTGAAGATTCTGGAAATTCCTCTCTTCCCTCGAAACGGACATTTTCCAAAACCTGAGCAAAACGGGGTCAACGAAGGCACGTTAGGTCAATATGACGATAAGACCATTGATGCCAATGTGGGTATTTTTACGGTAACCATGTCAGAACAGGAGGTCAAAAAACTAGTTAAACGGGCCAAAGCCTGGAATGCCGATCGTGTGCGATACAATTTCTGGGACATGATAGGTGCCTGGCAGTGCTATCTCTGGTCGCAAGGCGCTAAAACCAATCCCTTACGCGAAGGGATCCCGATTGCGGCGTCTTCCTACATAGAGTTTATTTTTGAGTGCTTGGGAATGGGTGTCACGCCAGGAGCTTCTTCCCGCAATAGCGCCCCCGAACATCTCTGGAATGCGGCCTGCTGGTGGCACAAAGCCTTTCAAGAAGACAATCGCAAAATCGTCGGCATGTTCGTCGCGAGAGATCCAGGCTGCGCCATGCTCCGCCCCAATGAATAAATTCCCTTTTGCAAATCTTGCCAACGTATCTCTCCCCTTTGCTTGCAAAGGAAGGGGGTATGAATTGCTAACAAGAGAAAGAAAATGTTGTGAAAATCGGGTTGATTCAAATTGCCTGCTCGGCCAATCCTGACGAGAATTTGGAACGGGCCGTGGCCAAGGTTGGAGAAATTGCGAAGAGCGGCGCACAGATTATTTGCCTTCCCGAATTGTTCCGCTCCCAATATTTTTGCCAGAAGGAAGATGCGGGATTGTTCGACTTGGCTGAACCTATACCGGGAACCTCAACCGAGGCCTTTGGCAAAATCGCAAAAAAACATGGCGTGACCATTCTCGTATCGGTGTTTGAGCGGCGGACGGCGGGGGTCTATCATAATTCTCTTGTAGTGTTGGACGAGCGAGAGGAGATAGCCGGGCTCTATCGAAAGATGCATATCCCTGACGATCCCGCCTATTACGAAAAATTTTATTTTACCCCTGGGGATCTGGGGTTTCAGGCCATCAAAACACCTCACGCCATCGTGGGGCCGTTGATTTGTTGGGATCAATGGTACCCCGAAGCGGCGCGCATGACCGCTTTGCAAGGCGCGGAAATTCTATTTTATCCCACGGCCATTGGCTGGCATCCCAAAGAAAAATCTGAAGAAGGTCAGGCACAGCGGGAAGCCTGGATGACGATTCAACAGAGTCACGCCATTGCTAACGGAGTGTTTGTCGTAGCGGTGAATCGGGTTGGCCATGAAGCTCCAGCAGGCGGTGATGGATTGGAGTTTTGGGGAAGTTCTTTTGTGTGCGATCCGTTTGGTGTGATCCTGGCCCAAGCCACTGTTGATCAAGAAGAAACATTGGTGGTGGATATAGATCTGAAACGAATTGAAGAAGTTCGCCGAAATTGGCCCTTCCTTCGCGACCGCCGTATCGATGCGTATGAGGGGATCACGAAACGCTTTTTGGATGAAGGGTGATGATCTCCGAGCGGTTCTTATTTTTAAGTCTTACGATCTTTACCCTCACCCCAGCCCTCTCCCTTTAAAGGAGAGGGAGTGAATATACTCCTTATCTTCCTACCGTATGAATTATGTCGGCTACATTAAAAACAAAGAAACGTTGTTTCCCCAAGATCCAACATAAAACCAAATGTTCCCACGCTCCCTTGGGGATTAGTTCCGAAGAGGTACTAAAGATAATGTGAGGGGAGAGATGAAAAGAATTTCACCGAAATTGCGATCGTTTGCTGCTCGCCTACGGGGGAATCAAACTGATGCTGAACAGAGGCTCTGGGAACGGATTCGAGATGGCCAGATCAAGGAGTGGAAGTTCCGGCGGCAACATCCAATCGGTGGGTATATTGTTGATTTTTGTTGTTTAGAAGGGATGCTGATTATTCAACTGGATGGTGGGCAACATCTAAAACAAGAAAAAGCTGATGAGGAGCGCACCAATTATTTGACGGCTGTGGGTTTTCATGTGCTTCGATTTTGGAATGATGATGTTCTGACGAAGACGGATGATGTGTTGGGGGAGATTTTGAGAGTTTTAGAAGGTTCTGATGATTTTCACCCTCACCCTAGCGCTTTCACTTTTCAAGAGAAAGCCCCTCATAGGGTGAGGGAAAATTACGGGCAGGGTAAGAAGGTTATTGATACCAAGGGACATGCTCCTGCTGAATTTGGGTTTCGCATGCCGGCGGAGTGGGAACCCCATGAAGCTACCTGGATTGGTTGGCCGCATAATACGACCGATTGGCCGGGGAAGATGTCCTCGATTCAATGGGTGTATGGGGAAATCGTCCGTCACCTTTCGGCCGGTGAACTGGTTCGGATTTTAGTTAATAATAAAGCCCATGAACTGAAAGCCCGTCGGGTGTTGGATCGCGTTGGCGTGCTGGCTGACTGTGTCGAATTTGTGCGTCTACCAACAAATCGCGGTTGGACACGTGACTTTGGTCCGATCTTTCTCAAGCATAGCGATCCCCAGGCGCAAATGAGTATTGGTCATTTTCACTTCAATGCCTGGGCACGTTATCCAGATTGGCAAAAGGATAATCGGATACCCGAACGCGTCGCCGCGAAATTCCATATTCCCCTTGTTCCGGTGACCCAAGACAACCGTGGAGTCGTCTTGGAAGGCGGCAGTATCGATGTGAATGGACAGGGAACGCTTTTGACTACTGAAGAATGTCTATTGGATGACAGCATCCAAGTACGGAACGCTGGATTTTCACGCCACGATTATGAAGAGGTATTTCGACGATACTTGGGTATTACACAAGTGCTGTGGTTAGGCAAAGGCATTGCCGGTGATGATACTCATGGGCATGTGGATGATCTGTGTCGATTTGTGGATCCCTATACAGTAGTCTTGTGCCAGGAATCGAATTCATCCGATGCGAACTATCCCCTTTTGGCTGAAAATCGTGAACGCCTTGAAAATATGCGGTGTGAGGATGGGAGGAAAGTGGGCATTGTGCTATTGCCCATGCCAGCTCCGTTATATTTTGATGGACAGCGGCTTCCGGCCAGTTATGCCAATTTTTACATCGGCAATACTGCCGTTCTTGTGCCGAGCTTTAATGATCCGAATGATCGCGTGGCGTTAGGTATTTTGTCTGATTTGTTTCCGGACCGAACGGTGGTGGGCATTCATGCGGTGGATTTAGTTTGGGGGTTTGGGACCATCCATTGTTTGACCCAACAACAGCCCGCTCTCTGACGCGATTCCAAAGATTTGAGCATTCTTCTTATATTCTCTACTGCGGGCGAAGGAACCGGATATGACGATGAGTTCAATTGCTTTTGAAGAGGTTACCCTTGCTTCACCTGTGCGAATTGGCTGGATTGGAGTCGGGGTCATGGGCGCTCCCTTGTGCGAACATCTCCTTCATGGGGGCTATGCGCTCAGGGTTCATAGTCGAACCAAAGCTAAAGCTGATAGCCTTCTCCATCAAGGGGCTCAGTGGGTTAATACAACTGCTGATATTATCGCCGATGCCGAAGTTGTTTTTACGATGGTGGGATTTCCCAATGATGTTCGAGAAATTTATTTTGGCAAAGAAGGTTTGCTAGCAAAGGCTCGACCTGGTCAAGTGTTTGTGGATCTCACAACATCGGAACCAA
>JBFJON010000135.1:0-5356 GCA_041617575.1 Nitrospirales bacterium
CCCGCTGAGTTCCCATTGCAACAGAACAGGCTCCAACTCCTCGAACCCAACCACCAAATGCCATTGCCAAATATCACGGGCAGACAACAGAAGATTCCCGATCTTGACAGAATCTCGTGATTCCACACGAGGGCCCAAACAGGCCAACGCCCGTTGAACACTTTCCGTGGTTATCCGGCCCTCTCGATAAAACCACCGATACTCTTCATTCGGCAGATACCCATTTCCCCCAAGAAGATCTTTTCCTTGTCGAACTGCCTCATCAAACGGCAGATATTCCAACCCGTGAATCGGGTTTTGAGCGACCATGGTTCGCATGGGCCAAAAAGGTGCAATTGGTTCACTGGCTTCCTGGACCACTTGACGGACCTGGTCCCGTTCCGCAGTCGAGAGTTCCGTAGGCCGTTGTCTTATCGATTCAGAAGGCATATCTATTCTATTTGGTTGCCGATTTGTTCCATGCTAGGTAACACCTTTGTAATCTCGCCCCAAGTGCATCTTCAGCTTTTTTTAGGAACTTCATGAAGAATGTTTGGACAAAAGGTGAATCCGAGACGGCAATTCGCAACGCCGTCATTACAATCGAGCAGGAATTTATGGTTCGAGGCCCTATGGATGTCAAAGCCTTTATTCTTCGCGATCTTGTCCTCGCTCGATTGAAAGGTGTCCTCACCCAGGCAGAGCGCCAACTGGCCAAGAGTGGTAATAGTGTGAATATGGTTAAAGCCATGCGTCAAAATCTTATTACCCAAGGCCGCGAAAACTCTGCGCACAATTGACCGAAATTACGGGAGGCACCGTCGTGGGGTTATTTACGGACATCTATGTCCACATTGGAGAACGGGGAATCGTGTTTTCACTTGACCAAGACCTCGAATCAACATTTCGTTAATCGGGACAAACCACAAATTGCTCAATCGGACAGCTGAAAAACAACATAGTGCAACCATATCTGATCAGGACACCTTCACCCCTTGGTCATTCCCGCAAGTCGCTGGCGGGAATACATCCAAGGTCCTATTACTCTCTCAAGGCCTGAAGCTAGATACTCGCCACAAACCCCGGGTATGACAACCTTATAAATTCTTAGACTGCGAACTTGAACCAGGCCACCTAATTAATTGCTCTCCTAACTGAAGTTCCTCATTTCTTAGGTTTTTTCCTCGCCGCTGCTGGATGGTTGGATAACCGTTGGTGCTGGTCCAATCCCTCAATCACTAAAGTCGAGCCATTTTCTTTAAACTCCTTTTCCATTTCCTGAAGTTTGGCCATCACGGTATGATCAACAAGGAAAGTCTGCGATAAATCCAGGACGACGTGGGGCTCTCCAATTAATGATTCCAACTTTTTTTTCAAGCCGATCCACGTGCTGAAAATTGCCGAATCTTTGACATGAACCGTCATGCCACCTTCTTCCCTTCGTTCAACATTCACCTGGGTTTTCAACAATGATCTGGCAGGAGCGCCATTTTTCAGGTGCATCACAAAATTGACACAGATGCCAATAGCGATACCCATGAGCAAGTCAGTAGCCAACACGCCAATGACGGTTGATACAAAAATGATGAATTGCTCACGGCCAACGTGCCACAGTCGGATAAATTCTTGCGGCGAAGCTAATCGGAATCCGGTAAAGACCAACATTGCTCCGAGAGCAGCAAGTGGGATTTGGTTAATCAGGCCGGGAAGAAGCGCCACAAAAAGAAGCAAAAATGCACCATGAAAGAAATTGGCAAATCGGGTTCGTGCGCCATTATCAATATTAGCTTTACTCCGAACGATTTCCGATATCATAGGAAGGCCGCCCACAAAGGCCGCGAGGGTATTCCCCAATCCAACCGCCAGCATATCTTGATCATGATTGGTTTTTCTTTTCCACGGATCAATTTCATCAATGGCCTTAGCGCTTAAGAGGGATTCGATACTGCCAATCAGCGCAAACATGACGACATATTTTATGCCTATCGAGGTGCCCAGGCCTGAAAAATCTGGAAAGGTCAGCGCACGGAACATATTCTCTGGCACCGCAACCAGAAAATTCTTCCCCAAAGGATAATCCTGACCACTGAAGGAATAAGTCTGTTCCTGGCCAAAATTGAAATACACACCCAAGGGAACCGTGACAAATAAGACAATCATAGGAGCAGGGATCACCTTGAGTCGCGGATTCTTTATGAAAGGGTAACTGAACATGATGATCAGACTGATGATGCCAATAAGGCCCACCAGGGGATTCATGTTCATGATGAAATGAGGAATGTTGGCAAGAAGTTCGAGCGGCTTTCCTGAAGGGCTTAATCCCATCGCAACAGGAAATTGTTTGGCCATAATAATGACCCCAATTGCCGTGAGGAGGCCATGCACAGCCGATGTCGGGAAAAACTCTCCGAGGATTCCCGCACGAAAGACTCCAAAAAGAATTTGGACTAAACCTGCTGCAACACCAACCCCAAGAGCCAATCGGTAGGCCTGAAAATCTGCAGTAGGATCTTTCCCACCAGTGAACCCAAACTCCATAACACACCCAATGGCGATAACAATCAGCCCTGCCGCAGGCCCTTTGATGGTGAGTTCGGAGTTACTGAAAAAGGTGGCCAGCATTCCGCCGATAATGGCCGTAAAGATGCCGGAAATAGCGGGATAGCCGCAGGCCAATGAAATTCCCAGGCAGAGCGGGAGGGCGATCAAAAAAACCAAAAACCCGGAAAGCATGTCTGCCTGCCAGTTTTTAGGGAAATCGGACAGTTGCCCTCTTGGAATTTTGGTCATATCGAATTTCCAGGTAGGAGGGAATTAATTGAACTCGCGAACCAATTCATACATGAGGATACTAGGAGAATTGTGGGACAAATATTGTTGTGTAAGGCTTCCGAGGATTCTTGCCCCAGTCAATTGATACAACAAAGCCGGTCAAGGTTTCGGAGGTGGTATCCAGAACCAAAGGCCGGCTTGTACTAACACTGCCCCTTCATACTATCAGAGTCAGTCACCCTACAAATTGGCCAATACGTTGAAGAGAAAGAAAATTTGTTAAAGCCCTCAGGCACATGCTGTTGACCTCACGCACTCCCAAGAAATATTCAAAGTGATATACCAGGACCGAAAGAAGATCTCAAGGAAATTCCTAAAAAACCCCTTAGAATTCTGTAACTTATGAATTTTTAATTACGTAGAAATACGTTATTGAATTTGTGGAGAAGAAATATGGGGAGAAAGCAAGGGGAAAGGGGGCAACCGGTAAGGAAAGCTCGTTACGGTTTCGTTCCCTGCCAAAAGAGGGAAAGAATGGGAAGTGTTATCCGTAAATATTAAAGGCGACCATTATGGCCACTACCGCAATCATTGCTAAGTCAAAAATAGGGTCCATCGTTTTCTCCTTAGAAAAATTAATTTCTTATTGCTGAAAGAACTGCAAACAATATTCCATAACGAGAATTATTGCTTGCTATCACATAACCTATTGAAACGTTTAATTATTTCTATTATGAACAATAAGCTTTGTTTGCTGAGAAAATATGAATTTATCCAATAGGAGCGATTTCGCTCTGCTGTCAATGCGCGAATTCGCACAAATTGAGGAAAGATTCTAAACCGGCTGGTCACTCAGGTTTGAAGTACCGATGGATCCTTGACTTTCCACTGAATTGCCTTATCTTATTAAGTATGACACAGCCACGACCTCTCACCCATGACGAAATGAAAGCCTCGGAAGCTGCCTTTCGTGGATTACCTCTGGATGACAATTGGACCGATTCAGCAAAATCAGTCTATGAAGGAATTATCCAAGCCCTTGGGAAAGACTCCTCGGGGCTTCAAGTTTCCGTGGATGATCCACAATCTTCTCTACCACAACCGTCTTTGCTAGAAGGACCGGATACTTCCTCCTCTGAGAACATTGCAGAATTGGTGGCCTCGGATTCGCTGACTCCTCAAGAGGTCCCAGAAGAACTGGAGTCACTCACCCTTCGATCCCGAAAGGAAGCTGTGGAATCTGGGATCGTAAAAGATGTGACACCACTGGCCCAAAGTATTGGGCTAGACTTTTGCGTAGGTATGACTAACCCACTCTGGGAGCAATATATTACGTCGTCTCCCGATTTCACGGAAGAACTCATTCATACGCGCTTACGCGATACCTTGGTCGCCGTGCGACTCCGACTCGCGAGTCTGAAGGTACCCACGCCCTTGGTGGATGTCCCGGTGTTATTAGAATTTGATCCGGAACCCACCCCACAACTTTGTCTCACCTTCGCATTATTCCACAAAGATCCCATTGAAGGGAATTGCCTGCTGTTGATCCATCCGGGCGAAGTCTTCGCCACTCGCCAGGCCTTCGAAAATAACTAAAGAATCTGCTTCGTCTCCTTACAGCTATATAGCCTCTTTCAGGACAGTTCTTAAAATCTCCCCTCCTGCGTCATTATTCCGTCCTAGCTTCAATAGCTCAGCAGAATCGTTCGCTTCCTTCCTGTAACCCCAGAAGTTTTCCGTGCCTCCTATTTCTGAGAAAGGTCCCACTGGGCCCCACCAAACCTTTCTGCTTCATCAAATAAGGCTCATTACCGATAAAGGAAGCCAAGAACACTTCCACGACATTGGAGCCAACGTTGACTCATCACTCTCCTTACCTATTCCCACCATTCGCCATACCCAAGAACTCTTCGGCGATCAAAGTGCTAAGCCTGTGGTTTGGTCTATTGGTCTTCTTCTTTTCTCCAGAAGTGGTTCATGCCGAATGCCTGGATCAACTTGAACCTCTTCTCAACTATCGGCCTCAAAATACTGTCCTAATAATGACTTTGATAAACAAAAAAACTTTGCCGTTTAAGGCGCAGGCCATGAACTCTGGCTTCACAGCCTACGTCAAACACACTCCTACTCTAAATCGTTCGGATCATTAAAGAGTTTCGGTAAGGCAATGTTGCCATGTCCGTACTGAGGGAAATTCGTTGCCTGAGGATCCCCTGGATTCAAATTGGAGGCCGTATCGTCTGGAGGGAAAAGCACCAGCGATTGCAGAAAGTCGATAACCTGTCCTTGCTTCACTTCCGGTAACCGTGCAAAGCGATCTCGAGCCTCCTTCGCTTCGCCGCCATGTCGCATAATGACCGACCACAGATCGATACTCCGTCCGTCATGCCCGTAAGGGGAAGTCGTACCCACTCCCCATAGTGGTTCGGTCATAAACTCCTTGGTTAACGTTCCATCAAAATTCCGTTCCCAAAAATTGGATCCCAGGTTATGGCGTTTGAAATCCGCAAAAATATTTTTCACCACAAATCGCTGGCCATTGGGCTTTATCACCGAAGGCGAACCCGACCCCGGGACTTCTTGACACAAGCAAGTTACCATGGCA
>JBFJON010000136.1:0-5346 GCA_041617575.1 Nitrospirales bacterium
CTTGGTGGGCATCAAATGCGAAGGAGGTTTAACATGAAACAGTTCAGCTATCTCTGTGCATGGGCTTTGATTCTGGGTTGCCAGGGGGTGATGCCAAGTTTTGCTGGAGATTCGGAAATGGCCAGTGCGCTTCTACAGGGTAAACAAGAAGTGCAAGCACAATCGGCCAAATCTGTGCAGTCATCCACAAAGTTTCAAAACGTTGAAGGAACACTCAAGGAAATTCAAGGTAATGTGTATGTGGTGGAAGCAGCGGCGACACAGCAACCGATTCGATTGGAAGTTGGGCGGGATACGGCCTTTCCCAACGGGAAAAAAGAGCCTGGCCAGATGCTACAGGCTTTGATTTCTACCAGCGATGGGCATGCCTTGATTATTCGTTAACCAGAACGAGGGAGAGACGAGTGCGGTACCTCAAGAATGCGGGAGGGTCGGGCATTTCAGGGAGTTTACTTTGTCACTTGGGGGAGACACAGTGAGAACTTTGAAGTGTTCGAACCTCCGCTCTATCTTAGGATTATATTTGGGTTACACCACGGATGGGAAGGGCCAAAAGGGGAAAAATGATGAGGTGTGAAAACTGTTCTCATGAATGTACAGTGAGTGATTTTATGGCGTTTCGAAACTTGTGTGAGCATTTATATTTAGACGCCCTTGCCAAAAAGCCCAATACCTTTCCTACCTCAAAGGGCATTCCTATAAATAGCAGAAGAAAATTTCATAGGCTGTTGCCCAGCGCTAAGGAAAGGCCATCAGTACCTCAGGAGTTATTAGCTCTCAAAAAATAGCATGGGCTAGGGTTCAATGGTGCGAGAGGCCTGTTGCTCTGCGTGATAGGAACTTCGGACGAGAGGGCCAGATTCTACGTGGTGAAAACCCAGGGCTAATGCTTCTTGTTTCAACCCCTCAAATTCTTCAGGTGTGTAAAAGCGAGCAACTGGTGCATGTTCTAACGTCGGGCGAAGATATTGTCCCATCGTGAGCATCTGGCAGCCTACCGATCGAAGATCTTTTATCACGGTTCGAATTTCTTCCTCTGTTTCTCCTAATCCTGCCATGAGTCCAGATTTCGTTCGGGCACCCATTTCTTGAGCCCATTGAAGTACCTGAAGGGAACGAGCATATTTCCCTTGTGGGCGAATGGAAGGAAAGAGGCGTGGGACCGTTTCGATATTATGGTTGAGGATATCAGGATTCTCGCCTATGACCGTGGCTAAATCTTCTTGGTGGCCTTGAAAGTCAGGAATAAGGACTTCTACCGTGCAGGTTGGGTTTACCCGTCGAATTCGCTCAATCGTTTCTGCAAAGAGCTTTGCCCCTCCATCTGGTAAATCATCACGATTGACTGAAGTGATAACCGCATGCCGAAGCTTTAAAAGGTTGACGGCATCTGCGACACGTTGAGGCTCTTCCCTATCGAGCTCTAATGGTCGGCCGGTCGAAACAGAGCAGTAATGGCAACGTCGCGTGCAAATATCTCCAAGAATAAGAAATGTCGCCGTTCGGTTATTCCAGCATTCCCATAAATTTGGACAACGAGCTTCTTCACAGATTGTATGGAGACGATGCGTCTCGACGAGCTGACGCAGTTCTTTGAAATGAGGGCCTGATCGTAATTGGACCTTAAACCATGGAGGAAGAGGTTGTCTCCTTACGGGTGTCTTTATCGAAGTCTTGAGAGGGGTAATGTGAGAAGTGGGAATAAAGGTCATGGGAATATTAGGTCTCGCATAGAATTTGTAAAACAGAAATGTATTGGAGAATGAAGTCCGTGTTTTAATTCAAAGTCCGATATCATAACATGTGAAAGAGGGTATGCCTACGTGAAGCGCCTATTCTGTTGGTCAGGTTGCCAAGCCTTGATGAAGAAAGCCCCAGCCCTCTGAAAGAAGGAATGTGTGGCAGAAAAAGGAATAAGAAACCGCATAAAACTGGGGTTGTTTTATGAAATCATTGGAGAGAAGCGGTTGGCCCAATCGATGGCCTCCAAATAATAATCTCGAATAATTGACGGGTCCAATTGCAAGTGTTTCAGCTCCATCCATTCACCGTCTTCATAAGCCTTCACGCAAGAGAGGACCAACCCCATATCCCCTGTTCCGTTAATCAACGCTTCCATAGTATCTTCAGGCAATGGGAGCTTTTCCAAAATGTCTGACATGGGTAATTCATACAAGGCGTCCATCACCGACAGCAAACCCATCGTGAAAAATTTTTCTGGTGTCGTGGACCCCAGTCGATGCCCCAACCGTTCACACATTTTGGCTCGCACTAAGGCAACCACTAAAATTTCGTGAGCTTTGGTCTGATCGCTGGCCATGATGATCAGGGTGGCCCAGGTTCGAATGCGGTCAATGCCCACCAGGCAGGCTGCACGATCAATGGAATCGACTCGATTGGGAAGCCCGGCATGCGCTGTATTGACGTATCGCAAAACTTTATAACTCAGAGAGAGATCGTTACGAATATGTTCAACTAACCCTTCAAATGGAATATGCGGATCCTGTATTTTTCCCATCAATTCCAAAAGTGCCACACGATTGGATGGAATGGCACGGCCCCGGATAATGTCTGGTCTGAAAAAGAAATAGCCTTGAAAGTAAAAAAACCCTAATGTTTTGCACAGTTCATACATTTCTCTCGTTTCGACCTTTTCGGCCAGGAGACGAAACCCAGAATTTGGTAAGAGTGCCAACTCTTGTTGTAATTGTTCTTTGCTTTTCCCTAACACATCGATTTTGACAATATCCGCGATTTCTAGAAACGCCTTTAATCGATCGTTGTACACAAAATCGTCCAGGGCAATGGTGTACCCTTGCTTTGAAAGCGAATTGAGAGCTTCTAGAACTTCAGGAATAGGTTCAATATTTTCTAGGATTTCGAGGACAACGCGATTTTTAGGGAGTGCTTCGCAATAGCGTCCTAAAAGGAATTGTTTGGGGATATTGAGGAAAGCCAAATGTGAGCCCACCACATGTTCGAGCCCAATATCCAGATAGGTATTGAGAAGAACCGTCGCGGTTGCCAGACTCCCGTCCGTAAAGATGGCCTCACCAACCTCGCAATTTCTGTAGAGTACTTCGTAGCCAATGGTATTTAAGGTTGGCCCAAGGATGGGCTGACGTCCCACAAACACATCTCCATATCGAGCCAATGCGCTATTCATGGTTTGGCATGAGTATTCCTTTGACCATTATAGAATCCACTACGTATTGTCGGCCATAAGCATGAGACAATTGAGATTTCCTTATAAAGGCGAAAAATGAAAAAGCATAGAAATCTAAATAGGATCCGGTATGTATCAACTCTCATTCTTCTAAGATTCCGGTTGTGATAAGGGTAGAGTCGTTTTGAGAATTAGGGTAGCTGTGATATTTTCTCAAGTTATGACGAATTGCTTGCTGTTTAGGGAAGTTGGGCTCCTTGAATGTGGATCGTATGGAGAAAAAGAAGCGGGAACGCTCCACATGAAGACAAGGAGAGCGGAAGGGGAAAGTTAAACACGACAGGGGGACCGACGGTTCCCTCATCGCCCACAATCAGACTTTAGGTCTTCACACCAGCGGGGAGTTCAGAAAGCATCGGCGCGAGGTCCTCTACGCTGACAGGCCGGCTAAAGAGATATCCCTGGTATTCCTCGCAATCCAAACAGAGAAGAATTTCAAGCTGCTCCTGTTTCTCCACGCCCTCGGCAACCACCTTCAGGCCAAATTCATGAGCTAAATAAATCATCGCCGCTACTATTGCCTGGTCTTCCGAGTCGGGTGTCATGTCCATCAGGAATGAGCGGTCGATCTTCAATTCATGAAGAGGGAAGCGTTTTAAATAGCTGAGGGATGAATACCCTGTTCCAAAGTCATCCATGGAGATTTTGACCCCCAATGCCATAAGACGGTTTAAGGTTTCTATCGCCAGGTCGGCATTGTCCATCAGCAAGCTTTCAGTCAGTTCAAGCGTCAAATATTGTTCATCCACATCGCAATGCTTCAAAATGTCAGTCACTAATTCCACCAGATTACCAGCATGAAATTGTTTCACCGAGAGATTCACCGCGACGTGAATCCACGTTTTTTGGGCCTGCCAACGTGCCAATTGAGCGCAAGCCTCTCGTAGCACCCATTCACCGATGGGCAGGATCAGACCAGTCTCTTCGGCCAACGGTATGAAGGAATCGGGAAATACGAGCTGGCCATCTGGTTTCTGCCAGCGAATCAGCGCTTCGACTCCCGTTATTTGACCACTCTTGACATTGACCTTGGGCTGATAGTGCAACACCAGTTGGCCTCCCTCAAAAATTGCATGGCGCAGGTCTGCCTCCATTTGCAGGCGCTCCACACTCTTGGCATTGAGGTCGCTCGAATAAAAATAGAAGCCCCCCTTTCCATGAGCGTTGGCCTGGGCGCTTGCCCCTACAGCGCACTGAATGAGTTTTGTCATATCCTTGGAATCTGCAGGATAAGTTGCGATTCCGATACAAGGCCAGATGTGAACATCGGTACCGTCGGCATTGAACGGATTTTCCATGGACTTCAGAATTCTGGAGGCCAACTTGATAGCATATTCTGAATTAGCCATAGTTGGACACAACAGCGAAAATTCATCACCACCCACGTGAAACAGGCTATCCAACTCACGATTAGCGTCTGTCCCACGCCCAAACATATCGGAGCTCCTAATGCAGGAACTAATCCGCTCGGCAATCTCCATGATCACTTGATCACCGACCTGCGGTCCCAATGTGTTGTACACTCGCTTAAATTGGTCGAGAGTGATGTGAAGCAACACAAGATTTTCGTTGTTGCGTGCCGCCCGCTGTAGGAACCAGTTCAATCGGTCAAGAAACAAACTCCGGTTGGGCAAATTTGTCAAGGAATCATAGTAGGCGAGTTGGTTCTGATAGGCCTTTGCCGCAAGCGTATTGCGAACCCGGAGTATCAACTCACTAGAATTCACCGGCTTGGCCAGGAAATCCGTAGCGCCGTAGTCAAGAGCCTTGAGTTTGGTCTCCGCATCCGATGAAGAGGTCAGGATAATGACAGGTAAATGTCCCAGTAGCGAATGAGCCCTTACCTGCTGCAAGATTTCAAATCCTGGAACGTTGGGCATCATCAGATCAAGGAGCAGGATGTCCGGCCGAAGCTCTTCGATTTTTGCCATGGCAAGGGACGAATCCTCCAGAAGCAGAAAGCGCTGATACCCAGCTTCCTCCAGAAAGGCCTGCATGACTTCCATGGTGGTCGCCTCGTCGTCGACCATCATGATAATCGCTTGGGAAAACGTGTCGGAACCACTTTTCAATTCATTGGGCAGTGTGTTCGTATTGGGCAGTCCAGTACTACTCAATGA
>JBFJON010000137.1:0-5340 GCA_041617575.1 Nitrospirales bacterium
CTGGGCGGGCCGCGAGCTGGGGATCCCGGTCACCATCTGCGTGCCGGTGGGCAACAACCCCGAGAAGAACGACGGGATCCGCGCGCTCGGCGGCCGCCTGGTCGCCCTTGGATAAGAGATCCCCAGACCCACCAGGAGAAAGTCCCATATACTTTTCACCAATAATCCCACGAGTTTTGATCGAAGCAATGGCATCATTATACACCGGGATCCCATCCTGTATCGCTAAGACCACTTGAGCCTGATCATCTTTCAGTTCGATAGACTTTACCCGGCCAACTTCGACGCCAGCAATTTCGACCGATGCCCCTTTTTTTAAACCGGAACTCGATGAAAAGTCCGCTTTGAGTTCATAATAATCCCCGCCTACCAGCTCTAATTTTCCCAGCTTAATCGCTAGATAACCTAAGCAGAGGATTCCGACGACCACAAACAAACCGACAACAAACTCCAATTTTCCACGTTCCATCATAACATCACCTGGCAAGGGAATTGTTTGGTCATGCACGACTCCTCGGAAGAAAGGTCAAACAGTTAGCTACCACCCTATAACGCTAGAAATTCTTCTTATGTTGCAGCCAAGGCATGCGGAACGGAAATAAATTCACGGACTAAAGGATCCGACAGCCGTAGAAATTCTTCGGAACGCTCCATCGCGATTATTTTACCATTCTTCAGCATGGCGACCCAATCAGAGATGGGGAAAATTTTGGGGATTTCATGACTGACCATAATCCCGGTAAATCCAAACGTTTTATGCATGGCTAAAATCAGATCATGAATGGCATGGGCCATTAAAGGATCTAGGCCCGTGGTCGGTTCATCGAATAAAATAATTTCCGGCCCCATCACCAAGGCTCTGGCAAGTCCCGCCCGCTTTTTCATACCGCCGCTGAGTTCCGCAGGGAATTTGTGCCCCATTTTCCCCAACCCAACTCGCTCCAACATTTCGGGCACATATCGCTGAACATCGGACTCGGAAACCAAACGTTTCTCTCTCAAAGGGAACGCGACATTTTCAAAAACATCCATGGAATCGAATAGCGCAGCCGACTGAAACAACATCGAAAATTTCTTGCGAACCTCATTCAATTCTCGATCATGGATTTGTGCAATATTCACACCGTCAACCAGCACCTGGCCTCGATCAGGCCGCATCAAACCAATGATGTGCTTCAATAGCACACTTTTTCCTTCACCACTTGGACCAATAATTGTGGTGATGTAGCCTTTGGGAATAGCCAAATCCACTCCTCTGAGCACAGGCTGACCACCAAGCGATTTTTCAACCCCTTTTAACTGAATAATAATCGGTGTCCCCATTTCGGATATGCCAATCTCTACATGAGCACTGATGTTAAAAAGTAATCCCACACCAAAATGAGCACCGACGCCAAAACCACAGACTCGGTTGTCGCTTTCCCCAACCCTTCAGCACTCATCTTGGTGAAGTATCCCTTATAACAACAGACCCAACTGATGATGATACCAAAACTAATCGACTTCAATATTCCGCCATATACGTCTTTCCATTCCACTGCGGATTCAATGGAGCTCCAATAAGACCCTCCGCTTATGCCCAACAACTTCACTCCAACAATATAGCCCCCCCCAATCCCAACGACGTCAAAAAGGGCGACTAGGAGCGGCACAGAAATGAGTGAGGCCACCATCTTTGGTGTGATTAAGTACTGAAGGGAATTGATGGCCATCGTTTCCAAAGCATCGATTTGCTCCGTAATCCGCATAATACCAATTTCGGCGGTCATCGCAGATCCCGCTCGAGCGGTCACCATCAGCGAGGCGAGCACAGGACCCAATTCGCGAATCATGCTCAGCGCCACAGCAGAACCCAGAAGTCCTTCGGATCCAAATTTCCTCAAGGAATAATATCCTTGAAGAGCTAGAACCATTCCGGTAAAAAGTGCCGTCAAAATGACGACAAACGTTGATTTAAAACCGACAAAATGCATCTGCTTGATGATTTGAAACAACCGGAATGGCGGCTGAAACAACCATCCAAATGACCGCAATAGGAACAGTAGCATTGCGCCCATTTCTTCGATCTGTGCAACAACTCGAGCCCCAATGCCTTGAATAAAATACATAGGTTAAGACTTCATAGTTAAAGAAGTTGGCGACGTTGGGATTGTCGACACAGCAGAGAAAAATTCCTCAAAAAATCGCGTGAGTTGCAACGACGCTTGTTTCGAATGCCGGTAGAGATCAAGGAAGCCCTTCCAAGATCTCGGGGTCGTCATGATGTGCATGATTCCAGAGAACCATCCGGATGGTTTAAGGAAGAGATTAAAGTCTACCGGCAAATTCTCGTTGAGGCTATCAGAAATCGTCCGAACAATCAGAAATGGTAGGCCATGCACCTGAGCGACTTCCCCAATGGCTGCGCTTTCCATATCGACTCCTATGGCACCTGTGGAGGCTTTTAGTTTATGTTTGTCAACCGAATGGGTGAGCACACGATCCACGGTAACAAATCTTCCGGTTCGTAGAGGTTCCTGTCCCATCCAGCTAAGGCCCAACGCTAATTGGACCCAATCAGGATGACACACGATTCGTTGTGGGGTGAGTGAGACGGGGAACGTGGTGGACGGATCCCAAAAAACTTCCTTCCCAATAAGTACCGACCCGATAGAACCCGTATCGAGAGCCCCTGCAAAACCGGTGGAGATCATGACATCCCATGATGCGCCATCGAGAAGTTGCTGCGCTACCATGCGGGCCTTATCAGAGCCTATTCCCGATTGAATAAGTAGAATATTCAGATCATGATCGTTACTTGCTAACGCCCGATGACCATACTGGGAAACGGGGTGAGGAAATCGAAGTGCACGGGCAACGGCATGAAATTCGATTCTGGTTGCCGTCACTATCGCGATTCTGGCCAGAGCCGGCTCCTGACATCATTTTTTGAACAAGACAGGGTTAATGTTGAGCAAGAATTACCTCAACCCCCGTTGGCGTCTGGAAGCCTGGGCCGCCTTGCGCAGTTGGTCGGCTTTGGCTTCCCCGTTCATTTTTACATTTCGGTACATACCCAAAGCCCAAATGGGGAAATATTTGAAGTAGCCGTGATACCGTAAGTAGAAAACCTTTGGAAATCCTGTCCCTGTGTGGAATGGCTCATCCCACACACCATCTTCACGTTGATGGCGAATAAGCCAATTCACGCCGCGAACAACGCTTAAGGAATCCGAGGCACCAGCCTGAAGCAGGCCCATGATCGCCCATGCCGTTTGTGAGGCGGCACTTTCCCCCTGCCCAGCTTTTTCAATATTCGCATAGGACTCGCAGGATTCGCCCCAGCCCCCATCAGAATTCTGGACAGATTCCACCCAGGTCACAGCTTTTTGAATCCATGGTGCGGACATATCCACTCCAATCGCCCTTAGGCCAGACAGCACACACCAGGTCCCATAGATATAATTCACACCCCATCGCCCATACCAACTGCCATTGGCTTCTTGCTCCTCAAGCAAAAACTCCAAGGCTGGACTGACAGCAGGATGCGATTGGTCATAACCCAAGGTACCTAACATTTCCAAGCATCGGCCAGTTAAATCGGCGGTGCTGGGATCTAACAAAGCCTGGTGGTCAGCAAACGGAATTTTATTAAAAATGAGCTTATCATTATCTTTATCGTACGCACCCCATCCACCATCAGACCCTTGCATAGCCAATACCCAATGGAATCCTCGTTGAAGTACTTCGTCAAAATCTGGGGTTTCAGCTTGATGAATTTTGGCCATGGCGGTTATGACGGCGGCGGTATCGTCTACATCTGGATACCAGTCATTTTCATATTGAAAGCCCCATCCCCCAGGTTTTGCCTCAGGAGACGACACGAACCAATCACCAACCTTTTGTGATTGTCGAGTTCGTAACCAGGCATCAGCCCGACCCAGCGCCGGATGATTCAGAGCCACCCCGCTTTCAATGAGCGCCTTCATCGTTAAGGCGGTATCCCACACGGGTGAATGGCAGGGCTGCACATGCAGCATGCTAGGTGCTGTCGTATTCCCCGAATTGGAATAGATTTCGAGGGCCTCAATTTCGCCTAAGGCTTTTTGAATTAATGGATGATCAGTCGAATATCCCAATGCTCTGAGCGCGAATATTGAATTGACCATGGCTGGATAAATGGCTCCAAGCCCCCCCTCGCCATCCATATGTTGGATCATCCAACGCTCAGCCTCGCGCAAGGCCTTCTTTCTCAGTGCTTTAAGAGGATAGGATTCATAAAGTCGAAGAAGGCTATCAACCCACACGAAAAAATTCCGCCAACTGAGCAATGTGGAATCGCGATGCAATGGTGGCACCTCCGAAAATTCTACCGTTTCCAGAGGCTCCAGAAAGAGTTCAGCAATACCCTGTTCCTTAGAAATAGAACAAAGCGGACGATGTGCGAAAATGATTAAGAGAGGGATAATGACAGTACGAGACCAATAAGACACGGCATACAAATTAAAATAAAACCATTGAGGTGCCAGGAAAATCTCCACCGGCATACATGGAATCCCACGCCAATCATACTGGCCAAACAACGCCAATATAATTTTCGTAAAGACATTGGCCTGAACCACCCCGCCTTGTTGAAGAACCAGATCCCTGGCCCGCTGCATCACGGGTTCATTAGATGACATCCCAGCCAATTTCAAGGCAAAATAAGCCTTTACTGTCGCACTGATGTCAGCAGGCCCACCAGAAAAAATCGGCCAGCCTCCATCATTGAGTTGCGTATGGAAGAGATATCGAACAGCTTTTCGTTCTCGCTCAGGATCAACCAACCCCAAAAACCGACGAAGCATGACATATTCCGATGTCAGAGTCGTATCCGCTTCTAACTCCTCAACCCAAAATCCTCGTTCTAAATCCTGCTTACCCAACAACCACTGCTCACCTTTTTGGAGGGCAGATTCCAACGCCTCCATATGGCCAAGATGGGCACTGCGTTGGGTGGAAGTATCTGGGGATACCACGGGATGCAGATTATGAGAAACTAGTTTCAGGGAAGGAGCAGTCTTTTTTGCACGTTGCTGGCGCAACTTTGGGACCACGGTTTGGAAGAAATTCCCCGTTACACGCACGATGAACTGTTTAAGTAACCTCATATTAGCGTACCGTTCGCTCTGTACTTACCTGAGGATTATAGATTTAGGGAAGGAACCACTTAACGAAAAGGACTATCCAAAGAATATAAAAAGGCCCAGTCTAGCTGGGCCTTATACCGAATAGGGCGAAGCCTGTCAAGAAATTGTTCTTCCCAGTACATTCCTTTGTAGCACAGGTCACCGATTATGTCGAAAGTAACACAATCTTCTC
>JBFJON010000138.1:0-5340 GCA_041617575.1 Nitrospirales bacterium
AGCTGGCACATAGATCATTTGACTAAAAAATCCGATAGGGATAAAGACGAGGACCCGCGCACGAGGATATAGCAACAAATACGCTCCTAAAACTCCTGATATCGCACCACTGGCTCCAACCATTGGGATAGTAGATTCGGGATCAAGGCATGCATGACTGAGAGCGGCCAACACGCCACAGACTCCATAGAATACGATGAACTTTGCATGGCCCATCACATCCTCAATATTATTTCCAAAGATCCACAAATACAGCATATTCCCTATAAGGTGCATCCAACCTCCGTGCAAAAACATACTGGAAACCAGGGTGCCATAGGCAGGTAAGCCCATGAGCTCCGGCGGCAACTGTACATGCCCAAATACAACAGCCGGAATCGCTCCATACATATACACAAAGGCTTCATTCGTTGATGCTGGCAAAGAGATTTCATACAGAAATACCAGTACGCAAATCACGATAAATGCCACGGTCACGACCGGGGTGATTTCTGTTGGATTATCATCCCGTAATGGAATCATCAATACACCAACGGTGAGAACAAAAAATTCAAGAAAGAAGAGCCGGGGAAGAAAGAACAGGAAAGTCTAAAACAGGGTTGAGAAGAGGACTAGATTCATTACTGATCGCGATAGAAAACCCTGCCGCATGTGTATGCCCACCACCTCCATATTGCGCAGCAATCTCTGAAACGGACACTCCTCCGGTTTTGGAACGTAACGAAAAATATCGCCGCCCATCTTTCTGATGCCAGATCACCCCGAAGGTATGGTGAGCAGCAAGCCGTTCGCCAATTTGACTAGCCAGCACCGGCGAATGCACCGCAGGAACCGTATATCCGGCGATGGAAACCATGATAGCTTCTTGAACGAGCTTATCCACCAAAGAATTTTCATGCCGTAAGATTCCCGTGCCCTCAACTTTTAAAGTTTCAAACTGTAGCTGCTCCCAGGTCACAAAATCGAACGGATACGATGCTAAGGCGGCACTGATTTCCCGGCTATGCGGAAGGTGCCAGTGCCACAAATCTTTGTCTTGAATATATTCCAATAACCACGGAATGGGTTGGGTATGAGCCCATTCCCAGGCGAGCACCGCCCCACTGCGATCCATATCGAAATACGCAAATGGTAAGTCGGCCAGCGCAGATTGCGCGGTAATATGATGATCCAAAATTTTCAGGCTGGCTGTGCGGTCAGCTAACGCCAGAATGTCACCGCGGTGATAACTAAAATCAACCATCACCACATGCTGGCCATCTAACCCCTCGGGTTGTGGAAAGCCATGTTTGACCGGAACAAATCGCGCCTCCGGAAACCGTTTCCACAGAGCCCAAGCCGCGCCAAAGCCGTCCATGCATTCAGCGTGATACAAAACCACGTCAGGCGCATGCGGCTGCGCTAATTCATCAAACTTAACCATCAATTACCAACCTTCCGCCCTGAGCTTACCATTTTGTATTTGAAAGTGAAATATTTGGCCTAAAACAGGAGAGACCTTATACTAAATCTATATTAGAAAAGGAACAGGCATTCAACCAATTGATACATTGTCGAAGGCGGCCTAAGTCTTTCCAATTATAATGAAACGCCAACCGAGGCAAGTGAGCGAGGCCTGGCTCATCATCTTCTTCGGACAATGCCTCAATTTGCTCACATTGACCATATTCCATAATATCCGAAAATTCTTCATTAAGCTGAATCAACTGTCCTGGCGAAAGAGGGTGTTGGAGACGAAGGAGCATACGATCTCCCACCATCCGTAGCGAATGATAATTCCTGAAAATCGCCGCAATTTCATTAGCGGCCTCTTCAGCCGAATGCACCACTTTGAACAGACACAGATCAGAAGGATTAATCAAGCCCCGAGGCACAAGCTGGCTCTTTAAAAAATCCATCAGGCACTCCCAGTACGTTTCTCCAGGCGCCTCCAGACACACGATTGGAATCGGATCCGTTTTCCCGGTTTGAATGAGAGTCAGAACCTCAAACGTTTCATCCAAAGTCCCAAAGCCACCAGGAAGAATGGCGACCGCATGGGTTTCTTTCACCAATAATAATTTTCGCGTGAAAAAATATTTCAAATTCACTAGTTTTTTATCATCCGCAATAAGAGAATTTGGGGCTTGCTCAAAGGGCAACATGATGTTCACCCCAAAACTCTGCTCCCGACCAGCCCCTTCTATGCCAGCTTGCATAATGCCCGGACCGCCGCCGGTAATGACCATCATGCCCTGTTGACTGAGTAAACGGCCTAGTTCCGATGCGAGTTGATAGTTCGGATTATCCGGGTGAGTCCGGGCCGAGCCGAAAATACTGACTTTTCGAATATCTCGATATTCCCGAAAGACCCGAAAGGCACTTTGCAACTCTTTCAAGGCTCTATGGAGGATTTTGATATCCAACACATCCGCATCCGAATCTCGCAATTTGGCCACATTGGCGACCATTTCCTGTAAGAACGTCGTCCGCATATCCCCCGAAGCATCTGCCCAAAGGTCAAGAATTTCCTGTACAATCTCTTCGGATTCCGTATGAGGTCTTGGGTGACGGGTCAAAGATGAGTCTTCACATTCTTGAAAAGATGATATTGAATATTTCATTGACATGGTAAATTTTCCTGATTATTGACCAAACGACAAGAAAGTCTGCCTTGCTTTGGAATCTTCCAAAGTATTCTTCTCCACGAGCACGGGGCTATGGGGAAAGAAAACAGGGGGCAACCGAATGGGCCTTATTCTTTTCGGTATCGGATAGGCTAAACTCAAGATACTATCCCTAAGACTTCAACTATGAACAACTATTCATTCTGGAAAACACTGCCGCAACCCATCATCGGACTCGCGCCTATGGACGGCGTCACCGATTCGGCCTTCCGATATATCGTCGCCACCTATGGCAAGCCCGATGTGGTATTCACCGAATTCACCAACGTTCATGACATGTGCTCCGGACGGCTAAAAGCTCTCGACAGTCTTCGCTATTCCGAACTGGAGCGTCCGGTCATCGCCCAAATCTATGGAAAAGATCCTGCATTATTTTACCAAGCGGCGCACGTCGTCTGTGAGCTGGGATTTGACGGGCTGGATATCAACATGGGCTGCCCTTCAAAAAATGTAGCCTCGTCCGGCAGCGGAGCTGGCCTCATTCGTACCCCGAACCTTGCGCTGGAATTGATGGACAAAGCTCGCAAAGGCATTCAGGATTGGGCCGACGGGCAATCGCTAGCCGACCTTGGCCTTAAGTCCAGTGCACTCCAGGCCATCGCACAACTCAAAGCGGAGCACGCAGATCTGACCGACCGCCGAGAACGATCAACCATCCCTCTATCCGTCAAAACCCGTTTGGGCTTTGACTGCAATATTATTGATGAATGGAGCGACTGCCTCATACAAGGTCGACCCGAGGCTATCGCCATTCATGGCCGAACCCTCTCACAAATGTACCGTGGACAATCGGACTGGGAAGCCATCGCGCAAGCGGCAACACGCATTCTGAATCACGGCATTTTGGCATTGGGAAATGGAGACATCAAAAGCCTAGCCGAAGCCAAACAACGTATTAAAGATTCCGAGGTCAATGGTGTGTTAATAGGCCGAGGGGCATTGGGCAATCCTTGGATCTTTCAAGAAATCGAGCAAGTTCGAAAGGCTTTTTCTGCTGGATCACCCGTCGAACTAAAAACTTCCGAACCCAGCTTGGATGAAAAATTTCAAGCGATGATCAAACATGCGCAGTTTTTCGAAACTATACATGGGGCAGAACGCTTCGTACGCATGCGTAAACACCTCGGATGGTATTGCTCAAGCTTTCCTCATGCAGCCGCCATGCGTGCCCAAATGGTCCGAACAAACGGAAGCCCAGACGTCATCAACATTCTTCAAGCCTATCTGTCAAATCATTCAGCAGCCGACGCCTCGGCCTTCGCGTCCACCTCCGCTTAAACTATTTCCAGTTAGTCATGCAGATTCTGTTGGCCTCAACCTCTCCCCGTCGCCGAGAGTTACTCAGTCTATTGGGAGTATCGTTTGACATGGTCCCGCCAAACTGCAAAGAAACCCTTTCACCAGACCTCTCACCTAGCGAGCAAACCCGGCATCTTGCAAGAGAAAAAGCCCAATCCGTGGCCAGCCACCATCCCCAAGAGTTGGTGATAGGGAGTGATACCGTCATCGAAATCGAGGGACGTCTTTTAGGGAAGCCGGAAAATATGCACGAAGCCGAAACAATCCTCCAGCACCTTCGAGGTCGATGTCACCAAGTCCACACCGGCGTGGCCATCATTCAACAGGCCACAAATATTTCCATTGATTTCGTCGAAACCGCACAGGTCTGGATCCACCCATTTGATGAATACACACTTAAATCCTACTTGGCCACAGAAGAAAGCCTGGGGAAAGCGGGAGCCTATTCCATTCAAGGAGAGGGGGCACAACTTATAGAAAAAATAGAAGGGGATTACCCAACCATCGTCGGCCTACCACTCTGGAGAACTGCCAAATTCCTAGAGCAGCAGGCCGTCGTCCTACCCACACCGGTAGAAGACATTTACCGAGTAAAGCCATATGCGAATTGGAAAGATTTTGTGTGAAGGATGGTATAGAGTTTTTTCCGGGCAATGAAGCCCGAACAATCAACCCAAAGATGCTCAGGCTCTTTGCTTACGCCACACGGGCAGTATCAAAGTCCTGGAAGGGGATACCCGGAGGATGACTTACAAGACCTCGACCCAGGCCAAAGCCCCATCTCGTCCGATTTGGCTCATATTATTTTCCATCGCAGAGATTTTCGGTCGGGAAACACCAGTTTGGTCAGCGAGATCTTTCTGCGTGAATTCCTGAAGTTCCCCTAACGTCTGGAGCATTTCGCCAGGAATGATAAGGTGATTCACTTTGCCGCGCACAAATTCATTTTTGTGGCCTTTCATCCTGAGGCTATCTTAGATTAGCCTAGAGATTGCACCATTGTCTCAGCGTCGACAGTTGTTGATTTGGGGCTTCATTCCTTACTCGCTTTACTCCTTAATGTTCACTATTTCCCAACCTGCTTGTCGCCCTTAAGACCCCATGGTAAGATGCCACACTTTGACCGCTTGTGTTAGTGGATACACCCCAGACAATACACAATACATTACTAGTGAATAACACCTAGGTTCTATAAGGACACCCAATTTTACGGAGAGGTGCGAGAGTGGCCGAATCGGCGTGATTGGAAATCACGTGTACCGGCGACGGTACCGTGGGTTCGAACCCCACCCTCTCCGCCATTTTCACGATCTTTAGTGAGCCACCGCCTTTGCTGCCGTTTCACATTGAGCTGCGCAGCGCATGGACATCCAAT